>JAZNLX010000242.1:0-4508 GCA_045579325.1 Spirochaetia bacterium | reverse complement strand
CATCCCCCATCCTGCCAGAAAATACAGTCATAGTTTGCCTTTTCTTTCAGGCTGATACGCCAGGTACCGCTGATATCCACCTTTGTACAGTATTTTTCCAGCAGCTCATCCCTGGTTATTCCAAGCACGGAAAGAAGCCTGCTTATATCCTCTTCGGAAAGAAAAACATAACCGCTTTCATATCTGCAGCAGCCGGAACAGCGCTGACACTCAAAATTCAGACCATCCTTGTAAAAAGGTTCAAACATATCAATACCTCGTACACAAAAAAAATGCCTTCTGAAAAAAATCAGAAGGCAAGCTGGGGAGAGAAGGATTCGGACCTACGGAGTCTGAGTCAACAGATTTACAGTCTGCCCCCTTTGACCACTCGGGAATCTCCCCAAAACAACTAAAAGTTGTAAAGCCATCTGTCAGATTCGAACTGACGACCCCGAGATTACAAGTCACGTGCTCTGGCCAGCTGAGCTAAGATGGCATCAACCTGTTTTAGAATATTAAAACATAGAAATAAAGTCAATAGCTATTTTAAAATTTTTCAGCAGAGAACAAAAAATTTACACAGCCCCCTTTCTTTGCCGCCTCAACTGCCCTGTCTACAAAAACGAAAGGACAATCCCGGTGAGCCGAAACAGCCACCAAGGTACGGGGATTTTTTTCCACGGCATGAGCCACCAGAGCCTCAACCTCTTTTTCGCCCCTGATTCCGCGGCATACAAGCTCTCCGTCCTTCTCCACAAAAATCTCCAGAGCCGGTACAACCTCCTCAGCCTCCGAAACAGCCGCATATTCAAAATCCTCAGGCCTTTCCCTGTTCAATGCAGAAAGAACCATGACAAACACAAAAAGAAGAAATGCGATATCGCACATGGCATTCATGGGAGACGGTAATCTTTTTCCGGTTCTGCGGATAATCTTCATTACGGAAATAATACGACTTGAAGTAAAGTTTGTAAACAGTTAAAGTGTACCCGTGAAATACTCCTGTATAATCTGGGACTGGAACGGAACCCTTCTGGACGACACCGAAATCTGCATGGAATGCGTCAACGACATGCTGGCAAAAAGAAACATGCCCTTGCTTGATATTGCACGTTACAGAAGCTACGTGGACACTCCCATCATAAGATTCTATGAAAATGTATTTGATCTCAACCAAGTGCCCTTTGATACCATAGTCGGGGAATTTACTCACAGCTACGGATGCAGGAAAGCCACAGCCTCCCTTTTTCCCGGCAGCAGGGAAATACTTGAAAAAATCAGTTCGGCAGGCATAAGACAGATCATACTCTCTGCTGCAAATCAGAACGAAATAGAGAGCTTTCTCAGCCGATTCGCCCTTGAAAAATATTTTGATGCAGTCCTGGGAGCATCCGACTTCAGAGCAGAATCAAAAACTGAACGGGCACAGAATTTTTTCGGAAAATATGAAAAAGGAAAACGGCTGGTCATAGGGGACACAACCCACGACTTTGAAACAGCGCAAGCACTTGATGCAGATTGCATACTTTTTTCAGGAGGGCATCAGAACCGAAGCACCCTTGAAAAAACAGGAGCAAGAATCATAGAATCCTTGGAAGAATTATCTGATCTGACCGATCTTTTCTGAAATTTCCTCAAAAGAGACCTGTTCCCTACCGGTGATTATGCTCAGGAATTCACGGTTTCCCTTTGTTCCCCTGAAAGGAGATTCGGTAATAGCAGCCACATAGGAACCCTCCTCAAAAAGGAGACGTACTGTTTCCGTCAGTACTTTCTTCAGATCCTCTGTCCTGCGTATGATCCCGTCAAAATCCTTTACCAAGCCCCTTTCCTCAAACTGAGGCTTGATAAGAGCTATAAGGAATTTATCTTCTGTCAGGGAAAGAATCCTTGAAGCAGCCCCTGTTATGGACCTGAAGGAAAGATCGGCCACTGCCAGCTGAGGCATGGGCTCCAGCATCGCCACATCCATTATATTGGTTTTCTCGTGAACCACCACCCGAGGATTCTGCCTGAGGGTAAAATCCAGCTGATTGAAGCCTGAATCCACAGCATGAACCAAGGAAGCACCGTGCTGAAGAAGGCAGTCTGTAAAGCCACCGGTGGAAGAGCCTGCATCCAGAACCCTTTTTCCTTTTACATCGATATTCCACTCTGTCAGAGCTTTTTCCAGCTTGAATCCCCCCCTGGACACAAACTTACGGCTCTCTATAACCACCATACTGTCGGGAGAAAACATTTCCTTGGGATTTCTTACTTTCTCCCCCTCCACAAAGACATCTCCGCAGAGAACGGCAGAATAGAGCCTTTCACTTTCTGCTTCAGGATAGTATTTTTCAAGAAGTTTCAGCAGCGAGATTTTTTTCATATTCGTATGATGGAAACAGCCTTGCCTGTAGCTGCATCCAGCTCGGCAACTATTCCCGAAATTTTGGCTTCAAAATCGGCAATTTCCATTTTGAGAGGTATCTGGGTAAGCACTCTTTCAATGGCAATTTCCTTAATTGTACCAATTACCGATTCCTCTGCGCCGGTCATTCCCACATCGGTGATATATGCGGTTCCGTTCTTGAGAATCCTTTCGTCCGCTGTCTGAACATGGGTATGGGTTCCGGCCACCACGCTTACCTGACCGTCAAGATAGCATGCAAGAGCCTCTTTCTCAGAGGATGTTTCCGCGTGAAAATCGACAAACACAAGCGGGGTTTCCTTTTTCACCTTTTTAAGGATTTCCTTTGCCGCCCTGAAAGGACAATCGATGGAGCTCATGTTTTCACGCCCCTGAAGATTGATGACTGTAAGCTTCAGGTTCTTCTTTGAAACAGTACAGTAACCGTGTCCCGGAGCTCCCGGAGGGAAATTTGCCGGCCTCAGGATATTATCCTTTTCGTTAAGATACGGAAATATTTCAGGCTTCTGCCAGATATGGTTTCCGCTGGTTATTACATCAGCACCGTTCTGGAAAAACTGATCTGCCACAGCCGGAAGTATACCGAAACCGTCAGCTGAGTTTTCACCGTTGATAATTGTAAAATCGATATTATATTTTTTGATAAGATTTTTGAGATTAAAAAAAACAGCCCTGTTCCCCGGCTGTCCGATGACATCGCCAAGAAACAGGACCTTTACTGTATCAGCGGGCATATTCAACCACTCTGGTTTCACGGATAATAGTAACTCTTATCCTACCCGGATACCTTAACTCGGATTCAATTTTCTTTGTTATGAGACGGCCGAGCTCTGCTGCCCTTTCGTCATTGATCTGCTCACTGTTAACCAGAATACGAAGCTCTCTGCCGGCCTGAATGGCATAAGCTTTTTCGATTCCTTCAAACTGAAGAGCAATGTTTTCAAGATTTTCAAGTCTCTTGATATAGTTGTCAATGGTTTCCTTTCTGGCACCCGGTCTGGCTGCTGAAATGGCATCCGCAATCTGTACAATGATTGATTCGATGCAGCATGGCTCGATGTCGTTGTGATGAGCACCGATTGCATTGACAACCCTAGGATCCTCGCCCATCTTTCTGGCTACTTCCATACCCACTTCTGCATGGTTTCCTTCACCGTCGGATTCGATTCCCTTACCGATATCGTGAAGAAGTGCAGCTCTGTGTGCAAGGGCTCTGTTAGCTCCGATTTCGGAAGCAATGAGACCTGCGATTACGGCAACTTCCTTGGAATGCTGAAGAACGTTCTGTCCGTAGCTTGTCCTGAAGTGCAGTCTTCCGAGAGCCCTGATTCCTTCCTGAGGCATATTATGGATACCTACGTCAAAGAGAACCTTTTCTCCCTCTTCATATATAACCTGATTGATATTCTTGGTAACCTTCTGAACCACATCCTCAATACGTGCCGGATGTATACGGCCGTCCATGATAAGATGTTCCAGGGCTTCCTTTGCAATTTCCTTCTTTACAGGATCAAAGCAGGATATAACCACCGCTTCAGGTGTATCATCGATAATCACGTCAACTCCGGTAAGAGTTTCCAGTGCCCTGATGTTTCTTCCTTCACGACCGATGATTCTTCCCTTCATCTCGTCTGTAGGCAGGCTTACCGATGTAACTGTAACATCGGATGTAACCTCTGTGGCCACTCTCTGTATTGTGGTAACAAGGATTTCCCTGGCTTTCTTCTCTGCCGTTACCTGTGCTTCCTGTTCAATCTTGTTCAGGAGCGCCTGGGCATCATGCTTTGCCTCATTTTCCATGGTCTGAATAATGAGCTGCTTAGCCTCTTCGGTAGTAAGCTCAGAGATCTTCTCCAGTTTTTCCTTCCAGATAAATTCCTGTTCCACCAGGGATGCTTCCCTGTTTCTGATTTCTTTCTCCCGATCTGCAATAGCCTGTGTCTGTTTTTCAATAACTCCGAGCTTGTTGTCAAGATTATCCTCTTTCTGGATAAGTCTTCTCTCCTGTTTCTGGAGTTCAGCTCTTCTGTCTCTGAATTCTCTTTCCTGCTGATTCCGCTCTTTTAAAAGCTGATCCTTGGTTTCAAGCACCAACTCTTTCTTTATAGCTTCGGCT
>JAZNLX010000241.1:0-2866 GCA_045579325.1 Spirochaetia bacterium | reverse complement strand
GAAAGAATAAGCAGGAAACTTGCCGTGAAAAATATCCGTATAACCCACCGGGATATTGCCGATGTGCTTAATATCCCCAAAGGGACCGTGGATTCAAGTCTTTATTATCTTAAAAGAACACTTGAATGAGCGATGTTTTATGAATATTATTTATATATAGAAAAAAACTTATCGGAGAATTTATATGGATATAATTGTAGCAACAGGAAACAGGAACAAGATAAGGGAATTCTCCCAGATCATGCCCGAACATAATTTCTTTACCCCGGAAGATCTCGGAATGGATTTCGATTTTGAGGAAACAGGAAGCACATACTGTGAAAATGCCCTGGGAAAAGCCATGTACATACATAAAAAGCTTGGAAAACCGGTAATCGGTGAGGATTCAGGCCTTTCAGTTCCGGCCCTCGGGGGAGAACCGGGAATCTATTCCGCCCGTTACGGTTCAGTGGACGGTGTCAAACTGGGAGACAAGGAGAGAAATGCCTATCTGCTGGACAAGATGAAGGATGTTACCGACCGTCGTGCTTTCTTTGTGTGCTCCATGGTGCTTGTTCTCGGCGAATACAGATTCTATGCAATACAGGAAACCATGGATGGGGAAGTTACAACCGAACCTGTGGGAGAAGGGGGATTCGGTTACGATCCTGTATTCTTCCATAAGGGAATGGGTAAGACAGCGGGGGAAATGACTCCGGAAGAAAAGAATTCCGTATCTCACAGGGGAAGAGCCTGTGCCAGGATGAAAATGCTTATCGAAGCTCTTGCCGGGGAGATGAAGTGATGGCAGAAGAGAAAATACCTCTGCGCAGTCAGGTAAAGGATGAGGACAAATGGGATCTTTCATCTCTTTTTGTATCAGATGAGGAATGGAACAAGTCCCTTGAAAAGCTTGACAGTATGATTCCGGGACTCTCCTCTTTCAAAGGGAGCCTGGGTACTTCCGCTGCCCGTCTGAAGGAGTGTCTTGACTATGTTTCGGAATTTGAAATTCTTGCCGAAAGGGTGGGAAGCTATGCCATGCTCAATTATTCCGGAGACGGCGGAGATCCCGAAAATCAGAAAAGATACGGGCTTTATTTCAATGTTGCCGTAAAGGGAGAGGCTGAACTCAGCTACCTTGTCCCTGAACTGCAGGCTCTGGATGATGAAAAGACAGCGGCCTATCTTGCAGACGAAGCCCTGGCCGGTTACAGGATATACCTTTCCAGGCTTATCCGCATGAAGCCCCACGTGCTTTCTGAGAAAGAAGAAAAGCTCCTTGCCATGGGTTCGGAAGCCAATGCCGCCTCCTCCAAAGCTTTTTCCGCCCTTACCGATATCGATATGGAATTCGGTACAATAGAAGAGAACGGTGTGGAGAAGGCTCTCAGTCAGTCCACCTTCAGCTCCTTTCTCATGAACCGGGACCGGAATATCAGGAAAAAAGCATATGATGCTTTCTACGGCGGCTTTGACAGGCATAAAAACACAATTGCAGCCCTTTATGCAGGAAATGTTCATCTGGATATTTTCCGGTCCAGAGCCAGGAATTACGGTTCTTCCCTGGAAGCAGCCCTTTTTCCGGACAATGTCCCTGTAAGCGTATACGAAAACCTGATTTCGGCAATCCATGCCCACTTTCCGGTTCTTCACCGCTACTACGAGCTTAAAAGAAAAGCCATCGGAGTGGACAGGCTTGCCCATTACGATGTCTACATGCCTTTTACCGATGCCGTGGAAGTAAGGTATCCTTACGGAAAAGCTGTGGAAACCGCAATCCGGGCACTTGCTCCGCTGGGAGAGGAATACTGCTCCGTTCTTGAGCAGGGGCTTACCGGGGGCTGGGTTGACAAGTACGAAAACAAGGGAAAACGTTCCGGTGCCTTTTCCGCAGGTGTCTATACCGGAAATCCGTATATCCTGCTCAATTATAAGGAAGACCGGCTCCGGGATCTGTTTACTCTGGTACATGAAGGGGGCCACTCCATGCACTCCTGGTACAGTGTCAGATCCAACAGCTTCAGGAATTACGATTATACAATCTTTGAAGCTGAAACAGCATCTACTTTCAATGAGCAGCTTCTTGCCCGCTATCTGACAGATCAGAACAGGGATAATCCCGATATGCTTCTTTATCTGGCAGGAAAGCAGGCCGATGATTTCGTGGCTACCGTTTTCAGGCAGACCATGTTTGCCGAATTCGAGAAAAATGTTCACGAGGCCGGTGAAAAAGGGATTCCTCTTACTCTGGAACTTTTCAGAAGCGAATACAGGAAGCTTCTTGAAGCTTATTTCGGTCCCGAAGTGGAGCTGACCGAGGCAGGAGATCTTGAAGGACTCCGTATTCCTCATTTCTACAGAGCCTTCTATGTATACAAGTATGCTACAGGTCTTTCTGCGGCAGTTGCCCTTTCCGGCAAGGTTCTTGACGGAGAGCCGGGTGCTGTTGACCGATATCTCGGGTTCCTCAGGTCGGGCGGAACAAAGTTCCCTCTCGATTCCCTGAAAGCGGCCGGTGTTGACATGAATTCACCTGAGCCTGTGAACAGTGCCATAGCATATTTTGAAAAACAGTTGGATCTTATAGAAAAATTAATGAAAAAATAATCAGAGGTTATTGACAAAATTCAAGCTTGTTTTTATATTGTGTCTATCAATGCGAATGCGGCGATGGTGAAATTGGTAGACACGTTAGCTTGAGGGGCTAATGGGAGTTATCCCATGGAGGTTCAAGTCCTCTTCGCCGCAGAAGGTTCTGTTAAAAACAGAACCTTTTTTTTTGCCAAGGCGGGTAGGAGAAATGAAAAAAGCGGATATTATTTTCAGAAATGCAGAGGTTGTAACCGTAAACAGGAATTTTGACCTGTTTCATTCCGGTACTGTA
>JAZNLX010000240.1:0-3203 GCA_045579325.1 Spirochaetia bacterium | reverse complement strand
GCCAGATTTTCAGCGACAAGACCAAGGATGCCGTAAGCAGGGTTGAGCTTTCTATCGAGAATATGGACAAATGGGGAACAGAATGGATTGTTTTCCCTAACGCAGTATACGGCAGCTCCATCAACTTTGCAGCCAGATACGGAATCCCTGCCCTTTTTGACAGGTTTGACTACACAGTAAAAGAAAACAGCACATGGGAGATGTATAAATGAAAGTACTGATGCTTAACGGAAGCCCTAACGGGCAGGGCAATACAGCTGCTTCCCTGGCAGAGATGAAAAAGGTATTTGACAGAAACGGCATTGAAACCGAAATCATTACCGTAGGAAACAAAGCCATCAGAGGGTGTGTGGGATGCCGTAGCTGCCTCAAGGCAGGAAAATGTGTATTTGATGACGAGGTAAACGAAATTGCCGTAAAATTTGCTGAATGCGATGCCCTGGTGCTTGCAAGCCCGGTATATTATGCATCTGCAAACGGAACACTTTCAGCTCTTCTGGACAGGCTTTTCTTCAGTACAAGATTTGACAAGAGAATGAAGGTGGGGGCCTCTGTTGCAGTAGCCAGAAGAGGGGGCTGTTCCGCCACATTCGACCAGCTGAACAAATACTTTACCATCAGCGGAATGCCGGTGGCCTCCAGCCAGTACTGGAACAGCGTTCACGGCCGTGTTCCGGGAGAGGCGGAACAGGATGCGGAAGGACTTCAGACCATGCGTACCCTGGCCGAAAACATGAGCTTTCTCATGAAGAGCATTGCCCTGGGCAAGGAGAAATTCGGACTTCCGGAGAAGGAAGCTCCTGTCATGACAAGCTTTGTACACTAATATTTACATACCGCAAAAAAAAGATTAATATATTAATCAAGGAGAGATGCGAGAGCGGTCGAATCGGGCAGACTCGAAATCTGTTGACCTCTCCGGAGGTCCGTGGGTTCGAATCCCACTCTCTCCGTTTTTTTTCAGGTATTATTATGGAAAAGAAACCAAAGTACACTCCGCGAGAAGAATTTGCAAATGCATTCACCCATTCGATTGCCGCAATGTTTTCCATCTACGCAATCGTAATGCTGGCCGTAAATTCCGATACCCCGGTGCAGGCTGCATCCACAGCTATTTTCGGCTCCATGCTTTTTCTCTCATTCCAGTCTTCTACCCTCTACCATGCCATGGTAAACGAAAAAGCAAAACAGGTTTTCAGAAGAATCGATCACAGCGCCATCTTCATGCTTATTGCAGGAACCTATACTCCGATTCTCCTTATGACGGTAGAATTTCCCCTTTCCGTGGCACTTCTGGCCATAACCTGGTACCTGGCCGTAACAGGAGTCATCTACTCCTGCATGACCCTTAAATTCAAGTATCTTTCCACGGGACTCTGCCTGATAATGGGCTGGCTTTCCCTGTTCCTTATCTATTCCATCTGGAACAATGCCTGCCATTCAGCGGTTTGGTTTCTGCTTCTGGGGGGATTTTTCTATTCTGCGGGATGTCTTTTCTATCTTTCGAAAAGAAGATATATGCACACTGTCTGGCATATCTTTGTGATAGCCGGAGCAGCGGCACATTATCTTTGTATAATGGAAATCCTCAAAGCTGTCTGATCAGCCGTTCTCTTTTCCGAGAAGTACCAGCATTACAGCCTTGATTGTGTGCTTGCGGTTTTCTGCCTCGTCCCATACTACAGACTGAGGTCCGTCGATAACTTCCGGTGTTACCTCGTTGTCCCTTACTGCAGGGAGACAGTGCATGAATACGGTTTCCTTTCCTGTCTTTGCCATAAGCTCTGCATTTACCTGATATGGCTTGAGAAGCTTGATTCTCTCTGCAAGCTTTGCTTCCTCTCCCATGGATGCCCATACATCTGTATAGATTACATCTGCATCTTTTACAGCTGCATCCACATCGGTTGTAATAACCACTTCGGAACCTGCAGCGGCGGCAAATCCCTTTGCCATTTCCACAAGCTCTGTTTCAGGGAAAAGCTCTTCCGGTGCTGCAATAGCAATGTTCACACCCATCTTTGCACAGCCAATCATAAGGGAATTGGCCATATTGTTTCTTCCGTCTCCCACGAATACCAGCTTCTTTCCCTTGAGGGAACCGAACTGTTCTTCCAATGTCATGAGGTCTGCAAGAACCTGTGTAGGATGGAAATCGTCTGTAAGTCCGTTGATTACAGGAATACCTGAATACTCGGCAAGAAGCTCCACGTGGCGTGTCTTGAAACCGCGGAACTCGATACAGTCAAACATTCTTCCCAGAACATGGGCTGTGTCTTCCACAGTTTCTTTTACTCCCAGCTGAATGTCGGAGCTTGAAAGGAATACAGGATGTCCTCCCTCTTCACCGAAAGCGGTCTCGAACGCACATCTGGTTCTGGTGGATCTCTTTTCAAACAGAAGCGCGATAGTCATTCCCAGGAAGCGCTGCTTTCTGATTCCGTTTTTCTTTTCGTCCTTTACCTTGTGTGCTATATCAAGAAAATATCTGATTTCTTCAGGTGTAAAATCCTTCAGTGATATAAGTGATTTTCCTTTGAGTTCCATGTTCACTCCTTTATTTCTATTTCAGGGCTGCTGATACCCATGACGGTCTTTCCGTCGATAACTACTTTTTTATGTCCCTTAACGGATGGAAGCCTGTACATGACCTCTGTCATGAAACTTTCCACAATGGCACGTATTCCTCTGGCACCGGTCTTTCTCTTTATGGCCAGGTCTGCCACTGCATCAAGGGCATCCTCTGTAAAGATAAGTTCCGCATCATCCAGCTTCAGCATTTCGGTATACTGCCTGATGATGGAATTTTTAGGTTCCGTGATGATTCTCTTTATGTCGTCCCGGGTAAGGTTTTCCAGCGAAACCGAGATAGGAAGACGTCCGATGAATTCGGGAATAAGACCGAATTTAATAAGATCGTCGGGAAGGAGCTTGTCATAAAGCTCAGAAAGATTCTTTTCCTCAGACTGTTTGACATCGGCACCGAAGCCCATCGGATGCTGTGAAATCCTGGATTCGATAATCTTGTCCAATCCTACAAAGGCCCCTCCGCATATAAAGAGGATATTATTGGTATTGATCTTCAGGAGCTCCTGGTTTGGATGCTTTCTTCCCCCCTGAGGAGGTACGGAAGCCTGGGTGCCCTCTATGATTTTCAGGAGAGCCTGCTGAACCCCTTCCCCGGATACATCCCTGGTAATGGA
>JAZNLX010000239.1:0-3471 GCA_045579325.1 Spirochaetia bacterium | reverse complement strand
AGTTGCCGCTGCCTATGCGGAAATCACCGATTACGAGGCCAAGGTAACCATAACCAAGGAACAGGAAGTCATGACAGGAGTCCTGTACTACAAGAATCCTTCCTTGCTCAGGATCAATTTCGAGCAGCCGGAAGATCAGGTTCTGGTGGTGGACAAGGAAAAGCTGGTCATTCATATTCCAAAATACAGGGTTACCATGTCCCAGAAGCTCAAGAAGGGAGCCGGTATCACAGGGGGCGCCGTCCTTGCAGGGAGCGAAGGGCTCAAGCTGCTGAAACGCAACTACACCGTGGCATATCTGGAAAGTCCCGACTATGTTCCGCTGGACGAGGGGAGCGAGGATCTTGTAATCAAGCTCAAGTTTGAATGGCGTTCTTCCGACGAAGGCTTCAGACAGATCATACTTTCCGTGGATCAGAACAATCTTATCCGCAGGCTTATAGGGGTGACCTCCGATTATGCGGAAATAAGGTTTGATTTTACGGATATCAAGACTAACCAGAGTATTCCCGACACAAGGTTTGAGTACGATTCTCCGGCCAGTGCCAACACTTTTGAAAACTTCCTTTTTGAGGCAGAATAAGATATGGAATCAGTAGGCTTTCTGTTCAGAAAAGACAGGGAAAAACTGGGTAAAAGCATTGAACAGGTATCTGACGAAACCCATATTTCCAAGGAATATATCAGGGCGATAGAAGACAACTACTATGAGGAGCTGCCGGGAGACGCCTACTGCCTGGGCTTTGTCAAGAAGCTGGCCCGTTATTACGGCGAGGATCCTGTTCTGGCTGCAGAACTTTACAACAGGGCAAAACCTCAGAATATGGCTGTTGCTGCCGGCAGCAATACAGATACGGTACGCGAAAAGAATATCCCTTTTATCCTGAGCGGAATTTTCATATTCATCTTTGTGGCTGCAATCCTTTCCTTCGTTATCATGGGAAAAGGGAGTCCGGAGCTGCCGGTTCAGGTATCGTCTGACCAGCCTGCGGCGCCGGCCGGAACAAGGTATATATTCAGGGATGCGTTTGTTGAAAGAAAATTTGCCGAAAACGATACAGTTGCCGTAATTCTGGATGGAAAGGAATACGATGTGGTGTTCCGCCGGACAGCAGACAAGGTGCTTTTAGGATTTGAAAACGGCAACACGGAACTGGAAAAGGGGTCCGATACAGCTTTTGACCTGAACAGTGACGGAAAAAATGACATAAGAATCATAATCAAGGAAACCGACAGCAGCGAAAAAAGTGTAATTGCCCGTTTTGACAGGGCTCTGGAGGCTCCGGCCGAAACCAGATATGCCGAGGCAGTTTCCATTGCTCCTTCCGTAATCAAGCACAGTCAGGGCACCACCGTGATTCTCACATCCTCCGAAATAAGTCCTTTTGTGCTGAATGTATTCTTCAGCGGCCCATGCTTTTTCGGAAGCGAGGCAGACGGCGGAGATCGCCGGGAGGTATTCTGCCGGGCCGACGACAGCATCAGTCTGGAAGCAGACCGGAAGATAAAGCTCCTTATGGCAAACGGCGGATTTGTCAGGGCTGTACTCAGGGAGCATGAAATCTTTTTCGGAAACAAAGGGGAGGTTTCCGTGGTAGAAATAGGATGGGAGGAGGCTGAAAACAATCAGTACACTCTCTCTGTAAAAACAATCCGCTGAGGTAATTTTGAAAAAGACATTTTATATCGAGAACCTGGGATGCTCCAAGAACCAGGTGGATGCCGAAACCATCATCGCACTCATGCAGAAGAACGGATGGAAGTATACAACTGCCGAAAAGGCAGAACTGCTTCTCATAAATACCTGTGGTTTTATCAACGATGCCAAGGAGGAGTCAATTCAGACTATCCTCAGCTGCAGGGAATATTATCCCGACAAAGTAATCATTGCCACCGGATGCCTTTCCCAGCGTTACGGCCGTGAACTGGCCGATGAAATGACAGAGGCAGACGGATTTATCGGAAATACCGATATCTACAGGATTCCCGAGGCAGTGGAAGAAATCCTGGAAAAGAAAAACCGTCTGGTAGCCTACAGGCTTCCTTCCGCAGACCGTTATGTGGAGCGCAAGGTGCTTCTCAATTTTCCTCGGAGTGCATACATTAAAATCGGCGAAGGGTGCAACAACAACTGTACCTACTGTGCCATTCCGATCATAAGGGGAGCCCTGAGAAGTGTTCCCGAAGAAATAATAATCAAGGAAATAAAAGGCTTTATAAAGAAAGGGTGGTTTGAGCTGAACCTGGTAACCCAGGATCTTGCTTCCTACGGTACCGATTCCGGCAGCTCTCTCAGGGCGCTTCTGGAAAAGATTTCGGAACTGAAGGGGAATTTCAGAATCCGACTTCTTTATATGCATCCCGACAGGATCGATCTTTCCATTCTCGATATCCTGAAAAAGGACAGCAGGTTTGTTCCTTATTTCGATATACCTTTCCAGCATGCATCCGAAAAGGTGCTCAAAAGCATGGGGCGCAGCGGAAACAGCGAAAAGTATCTGGAGCTTGTAAAAAAGCTGAAAGCCGAACTTCCGGACTGTGTCATCAGATCTACATTCATGCTGGGCTTTCCGGGAGAAACAGACGAGGATTTTGAATGCCTCTTGAATTTTCTTAAGGAGGCAGAGCTTGACTGGTGCGGGTTCTTCACTTATTCCAAGGAGGAGGGAACCAAGGCAGGCAGGATGAAGGGAAAGGTTCCGGCTGCAACTGCAGGCCTCAGGAAAGCACAGGCCGAGGAGCTTCAGACAGGAATTACCGAAAAACGGCTTGAAAGATTTGTGGGCCGCGAAGTGGAAATTCTGGTAGAGGAGCTTATTGCCGAAGAGGATATTGCTCTGGGAAGGGGCTATATGAATGCTCCGGAGGTGGACGGTGCGGTGATTCTTCACAGCAGCGGCGTTTCCGAAGGGCGGGTCAGACCGGGAGATGTGGTCCGAGGCAGGATAATCAAACGGAACAACATGGATCTGGAGGCTGTGGCTTCTGATGAGTGATTACCTCGGCAAGCTTAATCCGGAGCAGTACGAAGCAGTAATCCACGAAGGAAACCCTCTTCTTATTCTGGCCGGTGCAGGTTCCGGAAAAACAAGGGTCATTACTTCAAAAATCGCATATCTTATAGAGCAGTGCGGCATTTATCCTTCGTCGGTTCTTGCTGTTACCTTTACCAATAAAGCAGCTCAGGAAATGAGGGAGCGTGTTTCAGGTTTTCTCGGTTATACCGGGGACATGAAATCCTATGAGCTTCCCATGATCAGGACATTTCACTCCTTCGGGGCATGGCTTCTCAGGAGAAACAGTGAATATGCCGGGCTTTCTCCCAATTTTTCCATTTACGACGATACCGACACACATTCTCTTCTCAAGAGTCTTGATATAAAGATCGATGCCAGGGATATCAAGCTGTATGCAAATCTCATTGCCAGGGCCAAGGACTACTGCCTTACCCCTTACGATTCCCTTTCTTCC
>JAZNLX010000238.1:0-4916 GCA_045579325.1 Spirochaetia bacterium | reverse complement strand
GCCGGTATAGAATATCTGGTTTTCATGCATGTTTCAGTTCTTTTCATCATAGCCTCCTTTGCCCTTTTCGAAAGCCGCGGTCCTCTTGAAATCGTATTCCTGCTGGCCTTTTTCGGTTTCGGCATCAAGGCAGGTTTCTTTCCGTTCCACAACTGGCTTCCCGAAGCACATCCGGCAGCTCCCAGCCATGTGAGCGGTCTTATGTCCGGCGTAATGATAAAGACCGGTATCTACGGTATTCTCAGAGTTATAGATATGATAGGTGTTCCGGAACGCTGGCTTGCCTATACTGTCCTTACAGTGGCTGCCGTCACTGGTCTCTACGGTATTCTTCATGCCGTTACCCAGCGGGATATAAAAAGGGTACTTGCTGCCAGCAGTATCGAGAATATGGGGGTTATCGGAATCGGAATTGGTATCGGTATGCTGGGTATTTCCTTCGGTAACCAGATGGTTGCATTCCTTGGTTTCGCCGGAGCGGTTTTTCACACACTCAATCATTCATTCTTCAAAGGGCTCCTTTTCCTGGCGGCCGGAAATGTATATCTGAAAACACATACCAGAAACATGGAATCCCTGGGCGGACTTCTGAAAAGCATGCCTCTGACAGCGGACTTCTTCCTGGTGGCTTCCGCCGCCATCTGCGGGCTCCCTCCGTTTAACGGATTCGTAAGTGAATTTCTTATATATTTCGGGATGATCCGAGGGCTCGGTATAGAGAGCTTCAATGCCGTGGTATTCATCATGTTTGCCCTGGCAGCCCTGGCACTTATAGGAACCATGGCTATTCTCTGCTTTACCAGGGTTTTCAGTATCACATTCCTGGGAATGCCCAGGACAGAAGCTGCACAGATAAAGAGCAGTCCTTCCGGCAGGGCAGTAATTTTCCCGATGAGTGTTCTTGCTCTCCTTATAGTTGCAGTCGGAATGTTCCCGCAGCTGGTTATCAGACTGGTGGCCGGTCCTGTAAGTCAGTTCTCCGGATTCCTTCCCCCTGCAGAGGCACTTTCCGTGATGGATATACTCAGCACCGTTTCCCTGGTGTCGGTTACATTCATCTCTGCCGTTTCGCTTCTGGTATATATTAAAAAATGCTTCATGAAAAAGCATGCCCGTTATTTTGAGACATGGGGATGCGGATATGACAGGCCTGCGGCAAGGATGCAGTATACAGCCTCCTCTTACGGCAAGCCTCTTGTTTCGGTTCTGGGACCTCTTTTCAAGAAGGTATTCAATATAGCCAGACCTAAAAAGCTGTTTCCTCACAGTGCCCACTATGAATCCGACATGCTGGACATCGAGGAAATTTATGTTCTCAAACCTGTACTGAAGGGAAGTCTTTCTTTCCTCAGCCGGTTTGAAAAGATACAGAACGGAAATCTCCAGCATTACATAATGTATGGACTCGGTTTCCTGGTTCTGATAATTCTCGGACTTTTCTGGTTCTAAGGGGGCGGAATGTTATTTGTAAATATTGCAGTAGTGCTTCTGGTTCCTTTCCTTATGATGGGAATAATAAAAAAGACAAAGGCTTTCTGGGGAGGGCGCAAGGGTGTATCCCTGTTCCAGCCTTTATTTGATTTCACCAGACTCATGAAAAAGGATTTTGTAATAAGTACCGCCACATCTTCGGTATTTGTCATAGCTCCTGTGGTCTGCTTCTGTTCGGTTATCTTTGCATCGGCCTTTGTTCCGCTGGTAAACGGTATCACCATAGTAAATGTCCAGGCCGGCTTTATCATTTTTTCCTACCTGCTGGGAATCGGTAAGTTTTTCTCTCTTATCGGAGCCATGGATACGGGAAGCAGCTTTGAAGGAATGGGTGCTTCCAGGGAGGCCTGCTTCACTACCATAGTCGAGCCGGCATTTTTCGTAATCCTTGCATCCATAATGCTTGTTACAGGGAATTATACCTTCTCAGGTGTGGTCAACTTCATAACCGAGGCCGAAGGATACGGTTTTCTCATTACCGTAATTACGGTTGTTTCCCTTATGCTCATGATACTCATAGAGGGTTCCAGGGTTCCTGTTGACGATCCCGCCACCCATCTTGAGCTTACAATGATACACGAGGTAATGATCCTTGATAACAGCGCATCTGACCTGGCGCTCCTTACCTGGGGAAATTCCATCAAGATGCTTCTGCTGTCATCAATTATCATCAACCTTATTCTTCCGCCCGATCTGACACTTCTTCCGGCTCTGGGGCTTTATCTTCTGCTGATATTCATTATTTCCGTAACCATCGGAACCGTGGAATCAGCCATGGCCAGAATAAGGATGTCCCGTGTTTTCGAATTCGTCTTTGTGATGAATTCCCTGTCTCTCGTAGTTCTGGCCCTTGCCGTGGCAAACGGCTTCGGAGGTTGATATGGAAAACGGACTTATAGTTCTTTTCGGTTTTACAATGCTGTATTTTGCAGCCACAGGACGGTTGGTTGCACATATACGTCTTCTGGTATGGCAGGGATTGCTTCTTTTCTTTATCTGCTGTACCGCAATCGGGAATCTTCATCCGGGAAGCTTTGTATTTCTCTCACTGGAGACACTGGGAGTCAAGGCAATCCTGATACCCTGGTTCCTTACCCGTGTACTCAGGAAACAGAGCATGCTCAGGGACGAAGCACCGGGCAAACCCCATTTCTTTTCCTTGCTTATCGCAAGCCTCATACTTCTGGCCGGAATCCTTTCCCAGAACTGGATCCAGTCATACCCGATCATTTCCCCGATTCATTTCGGAGTATCGGTTTCATCCATCATCATCAGCCTCTGGCTGATAACCGTCAAGCACAATGTTGTTTCCAGCATAATCGGGTTCATTGCCATGGAAAACGGAATTTTCCTCCTGTCGCTCTCCATAGCCAAGGAAATGCCGCTTTTGGTCAATGCCGGTGTGCTTTTCGAGGTATTCCTGGATATTTTCATCCTCGGAATATTTGTAAACCTTATCCAGAAGGAATTTAAAAATCTTGATGTTTCAGGGCTTTCGGAGCTGAAGGATTCGGGCAATGATTGATTTGATTCTTATTTATCCCCTTGTGGTGGGAATGTTGATTTTTCTGATCAGAAAAAAGGCCTTTGACGTATTTGCCGTAAATTCATACGCAGTTCTCCATTTCGCAGTTTCCTGCATACTGGTTTTTTCGGAAAGTCCTTATCTATCCTCTGTCAGGTATTTTGCTGTTGACGGTACCAACAGGATTTTTCTCCTGGTTCTTTCTGTTGTATTCCTGATGGCTGCAATCTATAACACGGGCTATATCAGGCATATGAAATTCGAGGAAAAGAGAATACGCTTCTACATGTTCCTTATTCTTATTTTTACTTTTGCCATGACAGGTACCACTCTCAGTACCAATCTCGGTCTTGCCTGGGTGTTCGTGGAGGCCACAACCCTTACCACAGCATATCTGATTTACTTCAACAGAACCAGAAATGCCATTGAAGCCGCATGGAAATATGTGTTTATCTGTTCCGTCGGTATTGCACTCGCTTTCGTGGGAATCATTCTGCTGAACATTTCCACAGACAGAATCAATACCCTGAACTATTCAATACTGACAGTCAATTCATTTCAGTTCGATCCGTTCTGGCTCAAGGCTGCATTCGTGTTCATTGTCTTCGGTTTCGGAACCAAGATGGGACTTGCGCCGGTTCATTTCTGGTTGCCGGATGCCCATTCCGAATCTCCGAGTCCTATTTCGGCTCTTCTTTCAGCCACATTGCTCAATTCCGCATTCCTGGTTATCCTCCGTGTGCTCAAGATTCTTGAAACAGCAGGATATGACAGCTACGGCCGGCTTATTCTCATGGTCATGGGATTTTCTTCCCTGCTGGTAACAGCTGTTTATGTAAACAAAATCAGGAACTATAAGCGTATGCTGGCATATTCTTCCGTGGAAAACATGGGAATTCTCGCCATCGGTACAGCTCTCGGACCTGCGGCCATGTATGCGGTAATGCTCCATGTAATCGGACATTCCTTTGCCAAGGCCTCTTTCTTCCTTACATCGGGAAATGTTCTGGAGCTCTTTGAATCAAGACGTGTAAACAGGGTATCGGGACTCAACAGCGTAGACCGGAAAACCGGCTGGCTCTGGATTTTCTCCTATCTTGCCATCTGTGCTTTTCCTACATCGTCTCTGTTCATCAGCGAATATCTTATCATCAAGGTCATGTTTTCACAGCATCATTACCTGATGTGCGCGCTATTTGTAATATTGCTGACAGTAATCCTGCACGGATTTGCCGAGGTTGTGTTCAGTATGACATTCGGAAAGCTTCCCGCAGAGAGGGAAGAACAGGTCAGAGAAAACAAGAAAAAGCTTTCCTGGTGCATGTATGTGCCTCAGATGCTGCTTCTTGCCATGGTATTTACACTCGGAGTCTATGTGCCTCCGTTCCTGAGGTTTTAAGCTATGTCAGACTGGTTGAAAATCAAGAATAATTCCAAAGTAAAAAGCTTTGATATACCGGTAGCAGATATCGGTAAGCTTAGAAAATCGGCAGAAGAGATGGGGTTCAGGCCCCTTATGTTCTTCGGACAGCCTCTGTCAGACAGTATCCGCCTTTTTATTGCCCTTGCCGACGACGAAAACGGAGATATATGGCTTTCATCGGCAAAATTCAGGCCGGAGGAAAAAAGCTACAGGTCCTTTACCGAAGTTATCCCTGCATTTCATATCTTTGAAAGGGAATTTTATGAAAATTTCGGTATACTTCCCGAAGGACACCCCTGGCTCAAGCCTGTAAGGAACAATCAGGATAAATATGAATTTTTCAAGATGACCGGAGAGGAGGTTCACGAAGTAGCTGTCGGACCTATCCATGCCGGAGTTATCGAACCGGGCCATTTCCGTTTTATGTGCCGCGGCGAAAAAATCGACCATCTGGAAATCCAGCTCGGTTATCAGCAC
>JAZNLX010000237.1:0-3659 GCA_045579325.1 Spirochaetia bacterium | reverse complement strand
ATCTTTCCTTTACTACAGCTACCACAGGCTTCAGTCCGTGATTCTTCTTGGCGGGCTCTGTATCGTATTTGCCGGAATTTTTCTGGCTGCTGCCTTCAGAAAGGAGAAAAATGATTAAAAAATCTGCGGCGGTTCTCATATCTGCTGTTCTTCTCCTTCTTTCAGGGTGCGGAAAAACCGAACTCATCTTTCTTTACGACTCCCATCTGGAATCTGCTTTTCACATAGATGTTCCTCTTTTTGCCGGCTCTTATGACGGTACATTGCCTGAGACCTTCGAAAAACTGGCTGCATCCCGCGGCTACAGGCTTAAGGGAATCTGTCTGGAAAAAGAAAAGGAATATGCTGCGGCTGTAAAGGAATACAGCTCATCTCAGGTGCCTGTAATAATGACAGCCTACATCTTTACCGATCCCGATGTAATGAAATCGGGAACAGAAAACTGCATAGCGGTGGGCCCTGCATCAGATATTCCGGATGGAACTGAAATTGCCGGCAAGGGGCTTGATGCCATAACTGCTTTCGGGCGCGAGACAGGCAGTGCAGGGCGGAATGTATCCTTTGTCAGGTATGACAACAATCTGGGAAATCACATTTACCGGGCTTTTGTCCGGGGGTACGGAAATGAAAATGGAATAGAGGAAATCAGGGCCTCGTCTGTATCTGCCGTAACAGGAATACTGGAAAAAGGGAGAGGGGAAGCGGTGGTTACCGCCGGAAAATACCTTACCGATGCCGGTTCTGTAAGAAAGGGAGCCGACAGAATGATACTGCTGAACAATCCTGTAAATCCTGATTTGTTTTCAGACAGGGAAAAGGAGAGGATAAAGGAGGCATTCAGTTATGATTTCAGGGCCGCCTTTGAAACAGCCCTGGAAAAGGTTTCCTCCGGAACAGCCGGAAAAAACGTTTACTGCCTTGAACTGAGCAGGATTTCCGTTCCTATGCCATAGGAGGATAGCTGCTTACAAACACTATCTTGTTGTCTACGCTCTTGACTCCCGGATAGTTCATTGCTATGAGTCCCACCTGGTCGATAAGTCCCTGAACCTCAACAGTTCCCATGAGAACCACATGATCCCCCTGAACATCTACTTCCAGGAAATGAACAGGAATCTTCTCCTCGTAAAGGATATGGATTATCAGCTTCTGGGCTGTGTAGAGCTCGCTGATCCTGTTTTCAAGCTTTTCTGTATAGTCCTCGTTCCTGTAAAGG
Organism: Spirochaetia bacterium; assembly: GCA_045579325.1. Taxonomy (GTDB): domain Bacteria; phylum Spirochaetota; class Spirochaetia; order CADAEX01; family CADAEX01; genus CADAEX01. The sequence continues at coordinate 2,443 of JAZNLX010000237.1, read as the reverse complement.
GAAATTGCCCCCTCCAGCATGGAAGATATGGTTTCCGGTGCCAGATGGTCTGTATTGATCACCACATCGTAGGAGCTTGGGTCGTCCCAGGACATATTGTAGAAGAACCGTGTGTATCCCGCTCTGTCATTGTCTCTCATGGCCACATGCTTTCTTGCAGCTTTTTCATCCAGATTCTTGATTCTCATCATTCTCTGCACCCTGAGGTTTTCGTTTCCGATAACCCTGATTCTCAGGACACCCGGAACATTTCTGAGGAAAAACGCACCGCCTCTTCCCAGAAGTATGCAGTTAGGATTTGCAAAGGCCTTTTCAAGGAAATAGAGCTTAAAATAATTATTGTATTTGTCGTGCTGGTTTGTCAGACTGGCCAGCAGTCCAGGTTTCTTTTCGTCATATTTATTAATGGCTTTTTCATCGATGCCGTATCTGCCGGTCAGTTCCTGGACAATCATATCGTTTGCAACAAGCTGCCATCCGAATTTTTCTGCCAGATTAATTGCTATCTCGTTACTGAGACTTCCTTCCTGCCGGGCTATTGTAATTATTGCCATAATAACCTTCCTTTTTTTGGTTTATCTAATTTTACATCCCTTTTTGATAAAATGCAAATAAAAACTGTTGTTTAAACTTGTTAATTATGCTAAAAATATAAAACTACCATATATAAACTAATTTAAATTGAGGTATAAAAATGATTAAAGCCGGAGCAATTGACAAGGGAATGTTCCTCCTGGTTAAGGATGCACCATATCTTGTAGTTGAAAGAGAATTTGTAAATCCTGGAAAGGGATCTGCATTTGTTCGCCTTAAACTCAAGAACCTTCTTAACAACCAGGGTCTTGCAACTGTAATGAAGACAAACGAATCAGCTGAAGAAATCACTGTAACAGAAAGCAACTGCCAGTATATGTATGCAGATGATGAAAACTACTACTTCATGGAAGGGGAAACATACGAACAGTTCTCTGTACCAAGAGAAGGTCTTGAAGACAAGATCTATTTCATGCTCGAAGGTCAGGATTACAGAGTAGTTAAGTGGGAAGACAGACCTATTGATATCAAGCTTCCTGCAAAAATGGTTTTCAAGGTAACAGAAGCAAGCGAAGGTATCAAGGGAGATACAGTTACAAAGACTACAAAGCCTGTTAAGATTGAAACCGGTCTTACAGTAAGAGTTCCTCTCTTCATCAAAGAAGGAGAAAAGATTCTTATCAATACAGAGACAAAGGAATACCAGGAAAGAGTTAACTCTTAACCATCACGTTTATTCTTCTTGTCGGAAGCGGGATGTCGTTATCTTGGAATGCATGAAGCACATTCAGGTTGTTCCAGGCTCTGGCGCGTCCCTTATCTTTCACATCCTTGATCGACATATAGGAAACCAGCTTGATTCCTATTTCCTCAAATGAAGAAACCCTCACATCGGGATTTCTGTTCTCGATTCCGTACGGATTCCTTTTCAGCGCTTCAGCCATTATTTCCATTGCTTTGTCCACATCGGCAGCATAATCGATAATTATTACATTTTCTATAAAGACATCCTTTCCCGAAAAGGTGTGATTGAAAATCACGTCGGAAATGAGAAGAGAGTTAGGCACGATCATGGTCTCATCCATAAGCGTGGTGACTATGGTAGAGATGGTGTTTATCTTGGTTACGTATCCTTCCTGGTTTCCTACGGTTATCCTGTCCCCCTCCTTGATCGGACTGGTGAAGAAGATTATGAGGCCTGCGGAAAAGTTTGAAATGAAGTTCTGGAGACCGAATCCGATACCTATACCCAGAGCTCCGAATATTACGGCTATGGCAGAAAGATCGATTCCTATTATGGAAAGTCCGGTAAATGCCGCAATGGTGGCTACTCCGTACTGTGTCAGCTTCTCTATCCTGAAGCGGTAGGTATCTCCCAGATGTCCCTTGTGCTTGAGCAGGGATTTCTTGACCAGCCTGCTGAAAATCTTGCCGATCAGGGCAGAAATAACAAAAATCGGAATAAGAAGAAGTATTATCAGGAGTGTTATTTCAAGTTTGCCAATGATAAAAAGCGGTTTGTTGACAAATTCCATGAAATCCATAGATTACCCTTTGCTTCCTCTTGAGTCGGTGGAATAGAATCCGCTTCCCTTGAATACTATACCTACGGAGGATCCCCCCGGTATGATTCTCTTTATTTCCTTGCCGCATTTTTCACATTTTTTAAGAGGCTCGTCAGACATGGACTGGAAGACCTCAAAAACGTGTTTGCAGCTTTTACATTCATATACATAAGTAGGCATGATAAAACCTCGGTCTGTTTATTTTATATATAATATATAATCTTTTTCTTCTAATTACAATAATTTTGTAATATACTGTGAACATGAAAAGAATTCTTATTCTGATTATTTCTGCTCTGCTTCTTTTTTCAGCCTGTCAAGTGAAGGATGACCGGAGTGTCAGG
>JAZNLX010000236.1:0-7229 GCA_045579325.1 Spirochaetia bacterium | reverse complement strand
CAAGCTGTTCTATCAGGTCCAGAACCGCAAAGCCTATGGATTTGACCACGCCGCAGCCCGCTTCGGCAGAATCTCGCCCGGCTGTGAAAGCCCTGTATTCGCTTTCGGGAAATTCCCCGGCAATTCCCCTTTTTCTCACCGGATAAAAGAAGGTTTTTTCTTCCGGAACCATGGCAGCCGAAATATGCTCCATTATCTCTCCGTAACTGAGGTGTGTAAGGGAATAGCTCCGTCTGTACCACTCAAAGGCAAGTCCGCTGGAAGCCAGCAAAGCTGACACATTGTCGCATCCGGCTGCCGGGTGGGGCATGGTCCTGAATCCCGCAAGCTCCTTTCCTTTGCTGCAGCAACAGTTGATTCCCTCGGAGGTTCCGGCCCTGTCGCAGACTCTGCCGGGCTTCATGGTATCGGTTCCCAATATGGCCATAAGGAAGTCGCTTCCCCCGGCAAATACCGGAGTTCCTTCCCTGAGCCCGAAGGCGGCGGCCCCCTTCGCAGAAACATATCCCACAGGAGATCCCGTGTTTACAGGATCCGGAAAACGGCTTTTGTCCAGCCCGGCCTGTTCTATATCCTGCTCTGTCCAGAAAAACGGAAGAAAACGCTCCGAAGCCACCGACACGGTACACCGGCCTGTAAGGAGATAATTGAAAAATCCGTCGGCAGTAAGAAAGGTACGGGTTCTGTCGTATTCTTCCCTCTTTTTTTCCTGAATCCACTTTACTTTAGGGAGATAAAGGGATCTGGAGGCCACAGGAAGGGTCTCTGCACCCTCGTACCACAGATGGGGTAATCCTATATTACCGTCCTGCATAAGAGGTACCACGGTAGGTCCGTTTCCGCTTACCGCTATGGCTGAGATAAAAAAAGTGCTGTCCATGGACAGAATCAGCTCCTTAAGGGCCTTCTGCCAGACAGCACCGTCTGTTTTTATGTTGTTATAGAAAATTCTACCGAAAGATACCGGCTTTCCCTCTGAGGAAATAACTGCCCCCTTAAGGGAGGATGTACCGATATCTATACAGAGAACGTATGAACTCATCGGTCCGGCTTATTTGTTATTCTGGATAAGCTGCCGGATAATCTCTGTGTTGTCCACAACAGGTGTAAGAGGTCTGTTCTGATGGAGTCTTGCAATGATTCTTGCAAAAAGATCAGAAATGCTTGCACTTACATACCATTCCTTGCCGAGAAGCTTTTCTTCGTGATAAACGGCATTGGTTCCGATAAGCTTGGTGAAGTAACCTTTCTTATATGCTTCGTCAAAGTTCTCGATTGCGTTTCCGGTAAAGAGCGGAAGGCTGATTGCACAGATAATCTTTTCAGCTCCCTGTTCCTTGAGATGCTTCATGGCCTCGATAAGAGTTCCGCCTGTACCCAGCATGTCGTCTGCCATGAAAACTGTCTTTCCCCTTACGTTTCCGAGAAGCTTCATGGATACGATGTTTGTGGACTTGGCATCGCCTGTAACCTTGGAATAATCTCTTTCCTTGTAGATAAGAGCAAGTGGCTTGTTCAGGTTTCCTGCATAGAACTTGTTCCTGTCTACGGCACCTGTGTCAGGAGAAACGATAACCAGATCTTCCTTTTCAAGGTCAATCAGCTTACCCAGCTCCTTGATGATCTGATATGATCCGTGGAGGTTCTCCATTCTGAGCCTGTTGAAGCTGTTTTCGATTTCCTTTGAGTGAATATCGAGAGTAATGATCTTCTTTACACCCATGTACTCAAGGATTCTTCCCACGAGAGATGCTGTAAGTGCTTCGCGCCCTTTTCTCTTGTGCTGGCGGGAGAACGGATAAGTCGGTACCACAACGTTTACCGAACGTGCACCTGACTGCATTACTGCATCAATGGTTGTCAGAAGGATAAGTACGTGGTCAGCTACGGAAAGAACATATTTTTTTCCGTCTCCGTTTATGTCGATAGGGTAGTGGTTTTCCACATCCTGGACAATGAATACATCCATACCGCGGACTGTGGAAGTGATTTCCATCTTGAATTCACCGTTGGCAAATCTTGTACATTTGGACGGAATCTTGAATTCAGGACATCTGTATCCGTTGACATCCTTAGGGGAAGTTGAATCCGGATCAAGGATATCCGAATTGAGGTTAAGCTTTGCTTCTGCCTCTTCCCTTGTCATGCCGTATGTTCTGGCAATGTAATCTACCTTTCTGTTGTGCTTCAAGGTATAGTTTCTCTTAAGATATGCTACTATGTTATCGCAGAACCTTTCTCCGCCCGGGCATGATACAATACCCAAATTTACTACTTTTGAAAAATTCATTTTCTTACCCTTATATTTTTTTTAAGAATATCACGACTCTTCAGGAAAAACAATCTGAAATATCAATATTTACTGAGAAAAGCCTTGGTTCTCTCGTTTTTCGGATCGGAGATAAGGCTGCAGGCTTCCCCTTCCTCTACTACCAGACCTCCGTCGGTAAAGAGAATACGGTCTGCAAGGTCCCTGGCAAAGGCCATCTCGTGGGTAACCACTATCATGGTCATCTTCTCGTCCGCAAGAGCCCTGATTACCTTGAGGATTTCTCCGGTAAGCTCAGGATCGAGAGCACTGGTAGGCTCATCGAAGCACAGAAGCTCCGGTCTGAGAGCAAGAGCCCTGGCTATGGAAACCCTCTGCTGCTGGCCGCCCGAAAGCTGACACGGATAGTAGAGGGCCTTTTCCTCCAGTCCCACCTTTTTCAGAAGCTCCATGGCTGTGTGCTCCGCCTCGGAGGCTGAAATACCCAGAACCACCCTCTGGGCCTCGGTAATGTTTCTCAGTACGTTGAAATGAGGGAACAGGTTAAAGTTCTGAAACACCATTCCTACATTCAGCATGATTTTTCTGCGGGTATCGGAATCGGCATAAACCGGGTTTCCGTTCCTGTCCAGACCGGATACCAAAGTATCGCCGCAGATTTCGATGGTACCCGAAGAAACTGTCTCCAGTTGGGTCAGACATCTGAGAATGGTTGATTTTCCCGATCCCGAAGGACCGATAATTCCCAGAACCTCCCCTTTCTTCACGTTGAAGGAAATATCTTTCAGAACATCAAGTGTTGTTCCGCTCGGATTTTTAAATTTTTTTGTTATGTTCTTTACAGAAATAATGTCCATGGCCTGCCCCTTACCTGTAATAGCTGAGCTTTTTCTCAAGCCTGCTGAAGATTTCCGATACTATCCAGTTCATTACCAGATAGAAAACGCCGGCCACAAAGATAGGCATTGTGGAGAATTCCCTGCTGGAAACGTTCTGAGCCACCCTGAAAAGCTCTGCGACCCCGATGGTCTGAGCCAGGGCTGTATCCTTGACCAGTGTTATTACCTCATTTCCCATGGCAGGAATGATACGCTTGATTACCTGAGGAAGAACTATCCTGAAGAAGGTCTGCTTCCTGTTGAAGCCGAGAACCTTGGCCGCTTCGTACTGTCCCACCGGAATGGATTCGATTCCACCGCGGTAGATTTCGGCAAAGTAGGCCGCATAGTTGATGGCAAACGCTATGATAGCCGCCGCAAAGCGGTCATAGGACATCTTGAAAAGATAATACGGGGCAAAGTATATGAATATAAGCTGGAGGATAAGCGGAGTTCCTCTGACAACTATCAGAAAGAACCTTATCGGAATACTTATAAGCTTACATTTTGACATTCTTCCGGCAGCAATGACCAGTCCCAGCGGAAGGGAAAAGATCAGTGTAAGGAAGAAGACCTGAAGGGATACAAGGGTTCCGCCCATCATGGCCGACAGCATTTTATCCATTTTTACCTCTGATTAAAAAAAACGCAGCTTTGGGTTGCCCGGCTGCTGCGTCTGATTTCCTTGCGGAGATTATTTTCCGATTACGGATTTTTCTTCATTGAACCACTTCATGTCGATAGTCTTCATGGTTCCGTCTTTTACCATTTCCTCGAGAGCTGCCTGAACTGCATCTCTGAGAGCGAGGTCACCTTTGCGGAAACCGATTCCGTATTTCTCGGAAGCTACGCTTTCTGAAAGGATAACAAATGGCTTGTTGTTCTTTGTGATTGCCTGCTGAGCAACACCGATGTCCATGAGAACACCGTCTACTCCGCCGATTTCAAGGTCCATGAGAGCTGTAAGGTTTTCCTTGAACTCTACTACAGTCTTGAGGCTCTTCTTGAATTCTGCAGCACCTTCGAGTGCATCTGCTGCGCTGGATCCTGCCTGGAGTCCGAGAGTCTTGCCTTTCATGTCTGCAAGGGACTTAACTTTTGAATCCTTCTTTACTACTACAACCTGTGAGTTGTCTACGTAAGGTGTTGTGAAAGCAAGTGCTTCGAGTCTTTCCGGTGTGATTGTGAAACCGTTCCAGATACAGTCGATCTTTTCTGTATTGAGCTCCTGCTCCTTTGAGTTCCAGTCGATAGGCTGGCAGATAAGCTGTACACCGAGTCTTTCGCATACTGCTTTTGCGAGGTCGATATCATAACCTACGATGTTCTGGTTTTCATCTCTGAATCCGTAAGGTGGGAATGAGTCGTCGAGACCGAGGATGAATGTTCCTCTTTCCTTGATTTTATTGAGAGAAAGATCTTCTCCCGCTTCCTTTGAGCCTGATGCAACTGCAAATGTAGCTGCACAGAAAAGCATAAGAACTGCGATTGCTAAAATTTTTTTCAATTTATTTCTCCTTTTTTTTAATCATAGAGCAATTTATTCAGAATATCAACAATTACAAGATTTTTTTACTCAAAAATTAAAATTTGTTATATTATTATTAATTATGAAGACACTTTTTATCCTTGACGGCTACAGCCTTATCTATAAATCCTATTTTGCATTCATAAGAACACCCATGAAGAATCCGGCCGGAGAGAACAGCTCTGCGGTTTTCGGTTTTTTCAGGACACTGTTCAGCTTTTTCGATAAATACAAGCCCGAATATTTTCTCGTGGCGATGGATTCCCTTACTCCGACTTTCAGGCATGAGATGTACCCCGAATACAAGGCCACCAGAGACAAGACTCCCGACGACCTCCATGCCCAGATTCCCAGGATAGAGGCCATACTGAAGGCCATGAACATAGGGATGCTCCGGGTAAACGGCTACGAGGCGGATGACATTATTGCAACCCTGGCCGGAAAGTGCGGAGAGGATTTCGGATGCCGCATAATCACCGGAGACAAGGACCTGCTTCAGCTGGTTTCGGAAAACACCAGGGTAATCCGGAGCAGCAAGGACGAATACAAGGAGTTTGACCGGGAACTGGTCAGGGAGGAATGGGGAGTGGCCCCTGAAAGGATCCTGGACTACCTGGCCCTGTGCGGCGATACTGCAGACAACATTCCCGGCGTAAGGGGAATAGGACCCAAGTCTGCCGCAAACCTTATCAACGAATACGGCGGAATAGAGGAAATATATGCAAACCTGGACAAAATCAAAGGAGCGGCAAGAACCAAACTGGAAACTGACCGGGAAAACTGCTTCCTGAGCCGCAGGCTGGCAGAGCTCTGCACCTCGGTACCCGTAGATCTGAAGCCGGAGGATTTTTCCGTTACGGAGCCCGATTACGCGGCGGCAGTTCCCCTTTTCAGGCAGGAAGGGATAAAAAGTGCGGTAAAATGGCTGGAGGAAAAAGGGGGAAAACAGGAGAAGGGGGAACTGACCCTTTCCGCAGACGAAACAACCGGTGAAAGGGCGGAAAAAGCGGCAGAGCCGGTGCAGCGCGGAAAATATACCGCAGTTACGGAGCTCCGTCAGCTGGATGCCCTTCTGGACAGGGTAAAGGAAGCCGGAATCTATGCCATAGACCTGGAAACCGACAGCCTGGACGTAATCACAAACCGCCCCGTAGGCTTTTCCATAGCGGTGAAAAGCGGAGAAGGTTTCTACATTCCGGTATCCTGTCAGGGAAAAAGCTATATTCCGGAAGAAATAATAAAGAACAAACTCAGGGGAATACTGGAAAATCCTACCCTGAAAGCCATAGGACAGAATATAAAGTTCGATTATCAGGTGCTCAGGAGATGGGGACTTAAGCCGGCAAACATCTGGTTCGATACCATGGTTGCAGCCTGGCTGTCCGATCTCAGGATAAGCAACTACGGCATGGATTACCTGGCAGAGCATTATTTCGGGTACACCACAATCCGTTACGGCGACGTGGTCCCAAAGGACAGGACCTTTGAGGATGTCCCTCTGGAGCAGGCAACCGAGTATGCGGCCGAGGATGCGGACATCACCTTCCGCCTGTACGAGAAGCTCCTGCCTATGGTACAGAAATACGAAAAGCTTTTCTTTGATGTGGAGATGCCGCTGGTTACCATCCTGGGGGATATGGAGCTGGAGGGAATCCGTATAGAGAAGAGGGTTCTTGAAAGATACTCCGCCGAGCTTGACGGCAAGCTCAGGGAAACAGAGCTGGAAATATACCGGGAATGCGGCCGTGAATTCAATATCAATTCCACCCAGCAGCTGCAGGAAATCCTTTTTACAGACAGGAAGCTAAAGCCTGTAAAGAAGACCAAGACAGGCTATTCCACCGATACCTCCGTACTGGAGGAGCTGGCTTCCGAGGATATAGTACCGGAGCTCATTCTCAGGTACAGATCCCTGGCCAAGCTTAAATCCACCTATGTGGATGCCCTTCCTCTCCTTACGGACAGCAGTTCAAGGCTCCATACCACATTTCGCCAGACAGGAACAGCCACAGGGCGCCTTTCCAGCATAAATCCAAACCTTCAGAACATCCCGGTAAGGGACGAGGAAGGGAGAAGAATCAGAAAAGCCTTTACAGCCAGGGCGGGAATGAAGTTTCTCAGCGCCGACTATTCCCAGATCGAGCTGGTGGTTCTGGCCCATCTGTCGGAGGATCCGGAGCTGGTACGGGCCTTTACGGAAGGAACCGATGTTCACCGTCTTACCGCATCACTTATTTTCGGAATATCGCCGGAGGAGGTAAATCCGGACCAGAGAAGGACTGCCAAGGTCATCAATTTCGGCGTTATCTACGGAATGTCAGCCTTCAGGCTTTCAAAGGAGCTGGGAATCCCGGTACAGAAGGCATCGGGCTTCATCAATCTCTATTTTGAAAAATATGCCGGAATCAAGGGCTTTATCGACGAGACCCTGAAGCAGGCCCGGGAATTTGAAACTGTTAAGACAATCCTGGGCAGGGAACGTTTCGTGGATGCCATAAACAGCAGCAACTTCAACGAAAGAAGCGGTGCAGAAAGAATCGCTTTCAACTCCCCT
>JAZNLX010000235.1:0-2537 GCA_045579325.1 Spirochaetia bacterium | reverse complement strand
ACTATTTCCATACCTTACCCCGATTTACAAAGCAAGCCATGGATTGAAGCGTCTTTCCGATTTTATGTCGGTGGAAGGCCCGTGTCCCGGAAAAACCTCGGTATCGTCCGGCAGTGAAAGGAATTTTTCATTGAGTGTTTCCAGAAGAAGATCGTAATCTCCGCCGGGAAGATCGGTACGTCCGATGCTCCTGAAGAAAAGCGAATCTCCGGAGAAGACCTTTTTCCCCTTCCTGTGCAGAAGCGCGATATGCCCCGGTGTGTGTCCCGGTGTAAAAAGCACCTCGATCTTTTCGTTTCCGAACTCTATGATACTCCCCTCTTCGAGAAGAATGTCCGGGGCAGCATTGGTTTCGGCCGGAAGCCCCATCCATGAGGATCCGCCCCCATCCTGCATAAGCTGAGCATCGGCAGCGTGGATTGCAACCGGAATTCCCTTTTTCCTGAAATAGCTGTTGCATCCTATATGGTCATAATGACCGTGTGTATTGATTATCATAAGAGGTTCCAGGGCTTCCTTCTCCAGAAGCTCCTCAATCTTGTCCGGCTCTGCACCCGGATCCACTATTACGGCTTTCTTTGTATCCGGACAGGAAAGGATATAGCAGTTGGTCTGAAGCATTCCCACCGGAAATCTGTAAAACTTCATAATAAAACTCCCCTGAATGGTAAAAAAAAGGTCTCCCTTTTGAGGAGACCGAGAGGCGCCCAGCGGATTCGAACCGCTGCATAACGGTTTTGCAGACCGCTCCCTTACCACTTGGGTAGGGCGCCATGTTCTTCAACTATAACAAGATTTGTATTTCTTGTCCATATTCAAAGGATATTTTTTTTCATCTTAATGTACCAATAGTAGGCGGCAATACATATTGCATCTGTCATTTCTCCGGTTCCCAGGCTTTTTTCCACCTCTTCCACAGGCACAAGAACCACGTCTATGGTTTCGTCATAATCCAGATCCTGCTCCGAGGTCCTGCTGAGACCTTCGGCAAAAAATGCATAGCTTCTGTTGTTCAGTATAGCGTTATGAGCATGGCAGCTTCCGATAAAAGTCATTTTTTCTGCCTCGTAGCCGGTTTCCTCTTTCAACTCCCTGACTGCGGTTTCAAGGGGATTCTCCCCCTTTTCCACGGTTCCGGCAGGGAATTCGGTGGTGATGCTCCCTGTTCCGTGCCTGTACTGACGCACCATCAGGAAACAGTCCTTACCGGCTTCGTTTTTCAGAACTGCAACTATATGGATCCAGTCCGGAGAATCCACCCTGACAAAAGTCCCTTTCCTGCCGTCCTGAGATGCCATTTCCGCGGTTTCTGTCCTGAAGATTCCGTAATCCCGGGTTTCGCCCGGCGCACTCTCGCTCCACATGAGTCTTTTGTCTTTTTCTGTCATTGCTGCTCCTTCAGGCCGGCCAGGGCCTCTTCTATTTCTTCCCAGCGGAGTGTTGCCTCATCCCTCTTTTCCTCTGCTGCAGCCAGCTCTTCCTTCAGCTGCTTTATCTTTGCCCCGTCGGAATAGTTTGCAGGATCTGACATGGCCTCGTTGAGTTCCGCACATTCTCCGTCCAGCCGGTCAAGCTCGGTCATGATGTTTTCCAGCTCCCGCTCCAGCTTACGGATATCCCTCTTGCGCTGCTTGGCCTCCTCCCTGTCCTGACGTGTGGCAGGAGCAGCCTGTACCTTAGGCTTTTCTGTCACGGCACATGATTCCTCTGCAGCTTTCTTTTCAAGATAATAAGCATAGTTTCCCACATAACTTACCGCTTTTCCGTCGCCCAGCTCCAGAACCCTGTCGGCAAGATTTTCTATAAAGTACCTGTCATGGGAAACAAACAGAACTGTTCCTGTATAAGCCTTCAGCGCCTCCAGGAGAATATCCTTGGAGATAAGGTCCAGATGGTTTGTAGGTTCGTCGAGGATCAGAAGATTTGCCGGATGAAGCAGCATCTTGAGAAGTGCTATCCTGTTTTTCTCACCGCCGCTGAGGACTGATATCTTCTTGTAGATGTCATCCCCTCTGAAAAGAAAGGCACCCAGAAGATTCCTGACAGAAGGTATAAGCTCTGTGGGAGCTGCCGATTCTATCTCTTCCTCCACAGTTTTCCCGTTGTCGAGAGTTGCTTCGAAATCCTGGGAAAAATACTCTATCTTTACATCGGTTCCGTAACGGACGGTACCTGTATAGTTTTTGTCCACACCGGCTATCATCCTCATGAGAGTCGACTTTCCCGCACCGTTCTTTCCTGCAAAGACTATCTTTTCTCCGCGGGATGCATAGAAGCTCAGGTTGTTGATGACACGGTTTTCCCCATAGGCCTTGTTCAGATCCTCTATCATGAGTACATCGTTTCCGGAATGGGGAGGCTTGGGAAACGAAAAATGCATTTTCTTCAGGCTTTCGGGAATCTCGATGGGAACCTCGTATTTTCCAGCTAACCGGTTGTAATCCGCATCCCGGAACGCAACGGAATAATTGTATGGAGGATTCTGAATTCTGTTCAGGAGCATGTTCAAAAGCGCTGCTGTTTCCTCCCCGGACTCA
>JAZNLX010000234.1:0-7150 GCA_045579325.1 Spirochaetia bacterium | reverse complement strand
TTCTCTGGAGATGACCGATAAGATGCACCTCTCCGTCCGGGTAGAATGAGGAAAATTTCTCTGCAAGCTCGTTTACCCGGTTTTCTCCGAAAAGTCTGGAGCCGGCCTTGTAGGCAGCCTCCACATACTCGGAGGATTTGGTCTTGGTTACAGCCATGAGTCTTATTTCAGACTCCTTCCTGCCGGCTCTTGCAGCTGCCGCCGCAAGTTCCTCCATTACCTGATCTATATTGCTTTTTACATCTGATTCTATACTCATATCCGGATTCTATGTCCTTAACAAAAGATTTTCAAGTCGTCTCTTCCAGCAGCTTCAGGAATTCCTGCTCGTTTACTATCTGGACTCCGCCGGCCATGGCCTTGTCCAGCTTACTTCCCGGTTCAGCTCCGGCAAGGAGATGGGTTGTCTTTCCGGTAACGGACGAAACCACCCTGCCGCCCCTGGCCTCGATTTCGGCACCGGCAAGAGTTCTGGGTCTGAAATTCACAAAGCTTCCGGTAATGCACCAGCTCTGTCCTGCCATGGAATCGTTTATTTTCCTGTCCGCCGCTTCTGTCTGGGCAAACTGCAGTCCTGCCTCTTTCAGCACCCGGATTTCTTCAATAAGCTGGGGATCGGAAAATTCCCTGACTATTATCTCAGCAGTCCTGTCTCCTATACCGTCCAGGGATGTGAGGAATCCGTAATCCTTCCTTTGAGCGATATCCAGGAGCTTCTCCACAGTATTCACTCCCCCTTTTATAAGGATTTCGCTGACCTTGCCGCCGATTTCAGGAATTCCCAGGGCAGGAAGCACCTTCATATATTCGGTTCCCTTGCTTTTTTCTATTCCCTTTCGGATCAGGGCGATTTTCTTTTCACCGAAACCGGGATAATTTTCAAGTTTTCCGTAGTCAAAAGTGTATATGTCGGAAAGTCGTCCTATGAATCCGTTGTCAATCATGAACTCGATAGTCTCCTTTCCGAGGGTCTCTATATCCATCTGTCCCACGGAAGCAAAGAACACCAGCTGCCCCTTTACCCTGGCAATGCAGTTCCTGTTAGGGCAGAAATGATGGGAACCCTCCTGAATCAGCTCTGTTCCGCAGACAGGACACAGGGCAGGCATCTTCCAGACTCCGTTTCCGGTTTCATTTTTCTCCAGTACGCTTTCCACGGCGGGAATCACGTCTCCTCTCTTGGAAATACACACCTTGTCTCCCACAGCCAGTTCCAGCATATCCACATAATCCTGGTTATGAAGCGTAACATTGGAAACTGTGGAGCCCCCCACCAAAACAGGTTCTATACGGGCCACCGGAGTAATACGCCCGGTTCTGCCCACCTGAATATCGATATCCCTGATTACGGATGTTCCTTCCGGAGCCTCGAACTTGAAGGCGATGGCCCATCTGGGATGATGCCCCGTGTAACCGAGCCCTTCCCTGAGGCGCATGTCGTTGAGCTTGATTACAAGACCGTCTATCTCGTACCCAAGACCTCTCCTTTCATCCCGTTCCTTTTCTATATACTTTCTTATTTCTTCCGTATTGCCCACAGAAAAAAAGGCTGTCCTGTCATTTACCCGGAATCCGAGTTTTTTCAGATAATCCAGAGTCTCCCGGTGGGTGGCAAAACCAGAGCCCCCTTCAAGAAAGCCCTCGTAGATAAAGCTTTCCAGAGGAATTTCCCCCGCCTCCCGGCTTTTGATTCTCCGGAGAGTTCCTGAAGCAAGATTACGCGGATTGGCATACGGCACCTCCAGCCTGTCGTTAACCTCGGCAAAGGATGAGAGCGGAAGGTAGATTTCTCCCCTGACTGTTATATCCACCGGCTCGGAAAGCCTGAGGGGAATGCTTTTTACAGTCATGACATTGGCTGTCACGTCGTTTCCCACATATCCGTTTCCCCGGGTGGCGCCCAGAACCAGAACCCCTTTCCTGTAGGTAAGGACAATGGAAACACCGTCTATTTTCTCTTCGGCAACAAACTCACCGCCGCCGCAGTTTTTTTCTGTCTTCATAACCCATGCCGCAAGCTCTTCGGGAGAGTGGGTCTTGTCAAGGCTGAGTACGGGAACAGAATGCTCCACCTCAGCAAAACCGGAAGAAAGGTCTGAGCCTACCCGGCGGGTCGGAGAATCGGCCTGAGCCAGATCGGGGTATTGTTTCTCCAGTTCCAGAAGCTCGTCGAAGAGCCTGTCATATTCGGCATCGGAAACAGAGGGTCTGGAGCTGACATAGTATTCATGCTGATATTTTCTGAGAAGCGAGGAAAGTTCTCCTATCCTCTCTCCGGGAGAAACTTTCTTCTCCTCCGTAAAATCAAGAAAGAGCTCACTCATATATCTTTGCAAAGGCATCCGGATATCCGGCAGCCGCAAACCGGGCCATTACATCAGCCTTGTTCTCCAGGGAAACAGGACCTGCCAGCACCTTGTATGTGGTAAATGCCCCGTTTTCTGTTCTGGTAACGATAACGGGATACTCCTTTTCTTCAATCTTGTATGCCAGGGTCTCGGCATTTCCTGCATCGGCAAAGGAGCCCAGCTGTATGTAGAAGAAGCCCTCATAGCCGCCCAGCGCCTTGCCGCGGTCATTCTCTCCCAGCAGGGAATCTGTTTTTCCTTCGGGAACCAACACAAGCTCGATAATATCTCCGGCAACGGCACTCTTTTCCTCAACGGCAGGGACCGCTTCAGGGCTCTTTTCCTTTTCCGGCTCCTCAGGAAGCTTCTTTACCCCTTTAGGAAGCACAGAGTAGCTTTTCTTTGACACCTTGCCGGCCTGAAGTTCCCTGTCCGGAGTGTCTTGTGCGGAAAAGCTTCCTGCCTTTATCAGAACCACGCTCACATCGGCAGAATCCTTTTTTCTGATTCCCAGCTTCATAACGGCGTCTGAGGAAAGGAGCAGGAATGAGTCCTCTGATTTCTCCACCACGTATGCCTCTATATTCCTGTTGTTGGTCTTGTTTGTAACCTTGATTATGCTTCCCACGGAAAACGTATCTGACGCCGCATAGTATCCGCGGCCTGGAAACATTCCCTGAGGACTTGCGGCAGCGCTTCCCTCCACTGCCCCTTCATCACCGAAAACCGCTCCGGCAGGAAAGACAAATGCAAGACAAAGGATAACAGCACAAAGTTTTTTCATATATAATCTCCCATTCTTACTTAAATATACTATATATACTTTTTACCATAAAGTAAAAATATTGACAAATGAATTTCTTCAATCTACTATTTCAAGGATAGTTATGGAAAAAATAAGAATCTTCGATACAACACTCAGGGACGGCGAACAGGCTCCGGGAGCTGCAATGTCCCCGGAACAGAAGCTCAAGATCGCACTTCAGCTGGAAAAGCTTGGAGTGGACAATATTGAAGCAGGCTTTCCTATTTCTTCTCCTGCTCAGTTCAAGGCAGTGAAGCTGATTGCGGAAAATGTAAGAAATACCGGTATCTCGGCTCTGGCCAGGGCTGTACCAAAGGATATTGATGCTGCGGCAGAGGCTCTCAGAGGGGCGGAAAATCCCCTTATTCATCTTTTTATAGCAACCTCTCCCATCCATATGCAGTACAAGCTGAAGAAAACCGAAGATGAAATTCTGTCCATGGCTGTAAAAGCTGTAAAGTATGCCAGGAAGAAAATGCCCTACGTGGAATTTTCTCCGGAGGATGCAACCAGAAGCAACAGAGCTTTCCTGATAAAGGTTATTGAGAATGTGATTGATGCGGGAGCGACAATAATAAACATTCCCGATACGGTAGGATATACCACTCCGTCGGAATTCTATTCCCTTATCAGGCATATCAGGGAAGGGGTAAGGAACATTGACAGGGCCGTACTTTCCGTGCACTGCCACAACGATATGGGACTTGCCATTGCAAACACCATCTCCGGACTTCAGGCCGGTGCGCGTCAGGCAGAGCTTACGGTGAACGGAATCGGGGAAAGGGCCGGAAATGCCTCGCTGGAAGAACTGGTAATGGTTCTCTCAAAAAGAAAGGATCTTTATCATTTTTCCACAGGAATCAATACCAAAAACATCTACAGCACCTCCAGACTGGTGGCCAATACCATCAACTACCCTATTCCGAAAAACAAGCCTATAGTAGGAGAAAATATTTTTGCCCACGAATCGGGAATCCATCAGGACGGCGTACTGAAGAACAGGGAAACCTACGAAATCATGTCCCCCGGGGAAATCGGCAGGGAAAACAACGATATAGTCCTGGGAAGACATTCCGGAATCAGCGGCTTCAAGAAAAGGGTAAAGCAACTGGGATTCTCCCTTACAAACGAAGAAATCAAGAAAATTTACCCTATATTCCTTAAAACAGCCGATACCAAGGTAGAGATTTACGACGAGGATCTTATTGCAATTATAAATGATGAGTTGGGGAAGAATACCGACACCCTCAGGATAAAGTACTTTAATCTGCTTTCGGGAAATTCAGGCCTTTCCACATCCACGGTCCAGATAGAATCCAAAGACGGCACCATCCAGGAGGCAGCCATAGGAGACGGTCCGGTATCCGCCATCTTCAATGCCATAGACAGGGCAACGGGTCTCCATGCGGTACTGGAGGAATTTCATATCCAGGCAGTAAGTCCGGGAAGGGAATCCATCGGAGAGGCATCTGTCCTTATCAGCATGAACGGAAAGAAATTCTCCGGAAGAGGAGCTTCCACAAATATATTGGAGGCCTGTGCCAAGGCTTATCTCAACGCACTTAACAAAAACGAACTGAGCGGAGAAAACTCATGAAAAAGATAGAACTTTACGATACAACACTCAGGGACGGCACACAGGGAATCGATATAAATCTGAGCCTTGCCGACAAGATCAGGGCAGCCAGAAAACTGGATGAGATAAAAATAGACTATATCGAAGGGGGATTTCCCTCCTCCAACGGCAAGGATGTCCGTTTTTTCGAAAGAATGCAGAAGGAACATCTATCCCATGCCAAGCTTGTTTCCTTCGGCTTTACCAAAAGCCCCGAAACTGCCGCGGAGGAGGATCCTCATCTCCAGGCCATGCTCAGGGCCGAAACCGAATACGTTACCATGGTGGGAAAGGCATGGAAAGCCCACGTGGAAAAGATTCTTCTTACAGATTCGGAAAAAAATCTCGGCATGATATACGAGTCTGTCCGTTTTCTCAAGGAAAGAGGGCGAAAGGTATTCTTTGCACTGGAGCATTTCTTCGACGGCTTTACCGCCGACCGGGACTATGCACTGGCGGCAATGAACAGCGCAGCTGCAGCCGGGGCTGATCTTCTGGTCATGTGCGATACCAACGGCGGACTTCTTCCGGTTCAGCTTCAGAATATCCTGAACAGCATGGATACAAAGGGATTGCCACCTCTGGGAGTCCATTTCCATAACGACTGCGGAACAGCAGTAGCCAATTCTCTCATAGCAGTGGAATACGACAATATAGCCCATATCCAGGGAACCGTAAACGGCTGGGGAGAAAGATGCGGCAATACCAATCTCTGCGTACTTGCCCCAAATATCGCCCTTAAAACCATGAACAAGATAAATATTTCCGAGAAGCTTGACAGGATAACCCATGTTTCCAAGTTCTTCTACGAGCTGGCCAATGTGCTTCCGGAAAAAAGACAGCCATATGTGGGAGAGGCAGCTTTCAGCCACAAGGCAGGTCTCCATGCGGATGCCGTACTGAAAGCGGGAGAACTGATCGAGCATATTCCGTCATCGGCAGTGGGAAATTCAAGGCAGATTCTCCTTTCCGAGCTTTCGGGAAAATCCACCGTACTGGCCAAGATGAGAAAGTTCGGGGAATTCAGCAAGAACAGCAAGGCTGTGAAAAGCATTCTTTCGCTTCTCAAGTCCAAGGAAGCGGCAGGTTACGAATACGAGGGGGCCGAAGCCTCCTTTGAGCTTCTGATTGCAAAAAGCCTGAAGCAGTACGAATCCTTCGTGGAGCTCAACAATTATCACCTGGAAACCTTCAAGACGGGAGAAGCCCCTGCAAAGACCGTAGCCAGGGTATTCATGACCACCAATTCCAAGAACGTAATGGGCGCCGGAATAAGCATAGGTCCTGTAGATGCCCTGAACGAGGCCATGAGAGGTGCACTGCAGCCTCATCATCCGTTTATCAGAAACATCAATCTTGTGGACTATAAAGTAAGGATCTACGATTCCCAGTCGGGAACTGCAGCCAAGGTAAGGGTACTGATCAGATCCACCGACGGAACAAGGGAATGGGATACGGTAGGGGTTTCCGAGAACATCATTGAGGCCTCATGGGAAGCCCTGGTGGATTCTCTTGATTATTATTATAATTTTTTGAAATAAAAATAGTTGACATAAATCTGTCAATCTAGTAATGTGAATATGCAAATTTTATTGCCCGATGGTGTAATTGGCAACACACGAGATTCTGGCTCTTGTATTAGGGGTTCAAGTCCTCTTCGGGCAGTTTATTTTTTGGGGTCCCTTCGTCTATTGGTTAGGACATGAGATTCTCATTCTTAAAAGAGGGGTTCGACTCCCCTAGGGACTATTCTTTTTATAAATCCACAAAATCTAAAACTTGTCTAATTAAAAATACCGTGCTATATTTTTCCTATGAAGAAAAAAGTTTTATGCATTATTACAATGATTTTCATGTTTACCGTGTGCTTTCCCGCAACCGTTGCAGCTGAAAAAAGCTTCAAGGAAAACACAAAGACAGCATGGGAAAAAACAAAAGATGGCTTCAAGGATGCCGGCAAGGATATAAAGAAATCTTTCAAGAAAGAGAAGGACAAGGCAGCCAAGAAAGTAAAAAAAGATTCTTCCGATCTCAAGAAAGAGATCAAGAAGAAAAATAAGGATAAGGATTAATCAGAATCCCCAAAACCCGGGATCAGTCCCGGGTAAGGCTTCTGTACTTTATTCTGTGAGGCTGGTTGGCATCAATGCCCAGTCTCTTCTTTTTATTCTCTTCGTATTCGGAGTAGTTTCCTTCGAACCAGAAAACCTTGCTGTCTCCCTCAAATGCAAGAATATGGGTCGCAATCCTGTCCAGGAACCAGCGGTCATGACTGATAACGATAACACATCCGGCAAAATTGAGAATTCCCTCTTCAAGAGCACGCATGGTGTTTACATCCAGGTCGTTGGTAGGCTCGTCCAGAAGCAGCACGTTAGCCCC
>JAZNLX010000233.1:0-4628 GCA_045579325.1 Spirochaetia bacterium | reverse complement strand
TTCAGGCACAGATTCTTGACCTTCTCAAGGAGCTTAACAAGTCAATGGGAATGGCAACTATCCTTGTTACCCATGACCTTGGTGTAATTGCCGAAAACGTAAAGAGAGTAATGGTAATGTATGCCGGAGTTGTAGTAGAGGAAGGACCGGTTGCCAAGATTTTCAGCAATCCTTCACATCCTTATACAGAGGGTCTTCTCAATTCCCTTCCTAAGATGGATAACCGGGAAGCTGACCTTGTTCCTATCGAAGGTACTGTTCCTGCACCTGACAAGCGTCCTCAGGGCTGCTGTTTCGGTCCTAGATGCAAGTACAAGACAGAAGAGTGTCTTAAGGGACAGCCTAAGCTTACAACCCTGGAGGGAGAGCACAAGTGTGCCTGCTTCCATCCGCTTAATGCAGATTTGGGAGGTAAAGCATGAGCGAAGAAAGAGAAAAGATGGTAGAGGCCAGAAACCTCGTAAAATATTATCCTATCAAATCTACAAAACTTTTCGGCAAGAAGAAGTATCTTAAGGCCGTAGACAATATTGATTTCGATATCTACAAAGGGGAATTCTTCGGTGTAGTAGGAGAGAGCGGTTGCGGTAAGTCCACAACAGCAAAGCTTGTTCTTGACATGGAACACCCAACAGCCGGAACAGTTCTTTTCAAAGGTCAGGATATCACAAAGCTCAAGCCAAAGGATTGGAGAGCAATGCGTGTCAACATGCAGATGATTTTCCAGGATCCGCTGGGAGCTCTCGACCCTTATATGTGCTGCGGAAAGCAGATTCAGGAACCGCTCGAAATCCATAACATCGGCGATCCTAAAACAAGAAAGGAAAAGGTTCTCAAGCTTCTCGAAGCAGTGAGCCTCAAGCCTCATATGTACGACCGCTATCCGCACGAAATCAGCGGTGGCCAGAGACAGAGAATCGTTCTTGCAAGAGCACTCATCGTAGAACCTGAACTTCTTGTCTGTGACGAGCCTATTTCTGCTCTCGACGTATCTATCCAGGCCCAGGTTGTAAACCTGTTCAAGAGAATCCACAAGGAACTCGGTCTTACTTTCATGTTCATCAGCCATGACCTCCGTATCGTAAAGCACGTATGTAACAGAATCATGGTAATGTATCTCGGAAAGGTTGTTGAAGAGGCCGAAAGCGATGAGCTTTTCTCCAATACACTTCACCCTTATTCCCAGGCGCTTATTTCAGCTGTACCGGCTGTTAATCCGGCAGAAGGAAAGAAGAGAATCATGCTTCAGGGAGACCCACCAAACCCAATTGACCTCCCTAAGGGATGTAGATTCGCATCCAGATGTCCGAAATGTTCCCCTAGATGTCTTGAGGCCGAACCGGAACTGGTGGATGTTGGAAACGGGCACAAAGTTGCATGTTTTTTAGTAACAGATAAGTAAGGAATAGATATATGCAGTTTAAATATTTTTTAATGAAATTCCTGAGAGCGCTGCTTACCACTTTCCTGCTGGTAGTATTTGTATTCTTCGTTCTCAGAATTACCGGTGACCCAGCTCAGGCAATGCTTCCTGATGATGCTACAGAAGAAGACCTTCAGGAATTCAGAGAGCAGTGGGGACTTGATAAGCCGATTCTTGAGCAGTTCAGGGTTTATGTCTGCAACTTTGTTCAGGGAGACTTCGGTCAGTCTTATAAGGATGGAAGAGATGTATTTGACATCGTAAGCGAAAGATTGCCTAAGACAGTATGGCTTATGGGTATGTCGATTATCTTCTCGATTATATTCGGTCTGCCGTTGGGTATATATGCAGCCCTGCACCGAAACTCGTTCGGTGACCGGTTTACCATGGGAGCCTCGGTATTCGGATTCTCCATGCCGAACTTCTTCCTCGGTATTCTCTTTATTTTGCTTTTCTCCATGCATCTTCACTGGCTCCCAAGTGCCGGAAGTGATTCATGGCTGCACCTGCTGATGCCTATGGTTACCATCGGTCTTTCAAGAATGGGTTCATATGCAAGATACACAAGATCTGCAATGCTGAACGTTCTCAACAAGCCATACATCATTACAGCTAAGGCAAAGGGTGCCAACAGAAACAGAATGGTTTATCTCCATGCTCTTCCAAATGCGGCAATTCCTATCATCACAGTAATCGGTACATCTATCGGTCACATGGTTGGTGGTGGTGTAGTTGTAGAAAACGTATTCGCATGGCCGGGAATCGGTAGACTCCTGGTAACTTCCGTTTCTGTAAGAGACCTTCCTGTTGTACAGGCAATTGTAATTATTCTCGGATTGTCCATGGTTCTTGCAAACTTCATTGTAGACGTATTGTATGGAGTCCTCGATCCTCGTATCAGAATTTCCGGAGGTAAAAAATGAGTGATACAAAAACAGCAGATAAGAAAGATAACAATGTTCAGTACGAGGTATTGACCGGAGTTGTGGGACAGGAAACCCTTATCCGCAAGATCTTCAGAAAAGTTCCTCCGCTGATCATGCTCTGTATGCTTTGGCTTCTCTTTATTTTCTTTGTTGCGGTTTTCTGGGAAAAGCTTGCTCCTATGGACTACATGGAACAGGACCTCAGAAACAGACTTTCCGTACCGGTAATTTTCGGCGGAGACGATACAACGCACATCCTGGGAACAGACTCCCTGGGAAGAGACTTCCTGAGCCGTCTCATCAGATCTATCAGAACCAGTTTGCTTGTAGCGTTCTGCGGTACAATCATTACAGCTATAGCAGGTACTACACTCGGATTTATTGCGGCGCATTTCCGCGGATGGGTGGATGAAGTAATCATGATGCTGGTAGACTTCCAGTATTCTCTCCCTTTCATGATCATCGCCCTTCTTGTTATCGCATTCTTCGGTAACAACCTGATCTTCTTCGTATTCCTGCTGGGTATTGAGGGATGGAACAAATATGCCCGTATGTCGAGAGGTATGGCGCTGTCGGCCCAGAACAACGGTTATGCCGTTGCAATCAAGCAGCTGGGTGCATCTCCTGTCCGCCTCTACACACGTCATATTCTTCCGAATATCTCCAATATTCTTATTGTAGAGCTTACACTTAACTTCCCACAGAAGATTCTTGCCGAAACTTCACTCAGCTTCCTGGGTCTCGGTATCCAGCCACCTGACACAAGTCTCGGAAGTCTCCTTGCTTTCGGAAGAGCCTACATGATGACCAACTGGTGGCTTGCAGTAATTCCGGGTCTTACAATCTTCCTCACAACACTCTGCATGTGTCTGCTGGGTGACTGGGTTAGAGATACAATCGACCCAACAATCAGAAAATAATGCCACGGATTCAGGCTTCTGCCTGAATCCTTTGAAATGCACTTATTTCAGGTTTCCGGCAGTTCCGGCTTCACAGTCGGCTGCCGGTTCTTTTTCCTGTACCGGCGCAACAGGCTTTGTTTCGATATGCTCGGCCACAATCTTTATTCTTGATCTTGCCTTGCCGTCATCCCC
The DNA here is from genome assembly GCA_045579325.1 of Spirochaetia bacterium. GTDB lineage: Bacteria > Spirochaetota > Spirochaetia > CADAEX01 > CADAEX01 > CADAEX01. The sequence goes on along the minus strand of JAZNLX010000233.1, from coordinate 1,185 downwards.
GGTCCATCTGTCCTGCCTCAGTCTTCCCACAATTCTTACCAATGTCCCTTTTGTCAGGATATTTCTTGAATTTTCACAGAGCTTCCCCCAGGCCTCCGCATCAAAATAGGATACCTCGTGCTGGATTTCATCTCCCGATTTGAAAAAGCGGTTTACTGCCACTGAGAAGATACAGAATTCAGTCCCTTTGGGTGTGGAATCAAACTCGGCATCCTTGGTCAGATTTCCTTCGATGATGATTGAGTTGAGATTGTTTGTCATTTTGTCCTCCGTATGTTTTTACAGATACAAAGGGATAGGATTTATTTTAACTTCAAAATAAATTTTAACTTTACAAAACCACCTAATAATTATAAAATATCAGCATGAAAAAAATATTGTTTTTACTGATTTTATGTATATCACTTACAAGTTGTCTTACAGCCAAAAGATATCATACCGCTCAGGAGAATGATGTTCAGGTACAGTCTTCCGACGGTGTAACCGTAAGCTGTAGGTTTGTCAGCGAAGGGGAGCTTGAGGACAAGTACGGAACAGTCAACAATCCGTTTACTTCAAAGCGTTTTGCTCTGACCCCTCTCTACTGCATGGTTTTTGAAGTGGAGATCAAGAATGAAACCGGTTTGACTCTCAGGTACGATTCCAGGGAAGTTGACCTTTTCTTCGGAGAAAAATCATCCCGTCCGGCCGGCGAGCTTGATATGGAAGACAAAATCGACAATGACGGTGATAACTCCGGTACAGAGCGTCACAGACAGCTCAGGCTTTTTAAAAAGACATGTTATCCGGTTGTTATGACTTTGGATCCGGGAAAAACAGTAAAGAAATATGTTTTGTTCATTAACAATTTCAGGGAAAGAGGAGAGTGTACTCTTCAGCTGCCGATTCTTTATGCAGGAGGAAGCGTTGCGGACGAATTCTCTTTTACTTATAATATTGAAAAGAAGAGAAAGTAATAAACAGGAGAAATTATGGCAGTTATAAATTTGATTGAAGAAGATATTATAAAAATTCCTCTTGAAGCAGCTTCCAAGGCAGATGCCATCAAGGAGCTTGTTGATGTTCTCAAGAAAGCAGGAAAGATCGAGGATGCAGAAAGTGTATTCAGAGCTGTAATGCTTAGAGAGAATATGGGAAGTACAGGACTTGAAAAGGGAATTGCTGTTAAGTCGGATCGTAGCCATG
>JAZNLX010000232.1:0-9188 GCA_045579325.1 Spirochaetia bacterium | reverse complement strand
AGTAATTGTAGTTGTAAGACCTTACTTTATACAAAATGAGTGTTGGGGGCAAGACTTTTCCGAATTTTTTTTAAATTTGTTTTACATAAAAAACAAAGCCCCGAAATTCAGCATTTCAAGGGCTTTTTTCACTGTTTTCCTGTCAAGAGCTTTTATTATTTTTTCTGAAGAGCTGCCCTGATGTCTTTCAGGATGCTTTCCACTGTCTCTGCAGGAGGTTCGGCAGCCTTTGCAGCTTCCGCAGCAGCTTTTGCGGCCTCTTCCGCAGCCTTGGCGGCAGCCTCTTCAGCCTTCTTCTTGGCCTCAAGCACTTCCCGTCCTTTTGCGATACCCCTGATAACACAGAAGATACAGAATGCAATGATGATGAAATCTATGACATTCTGCAGGAACATTCCGTAGTTGAGGGTTGCATAACCCGCTTCCCTGGCCTTGGCGATTGTCGGGAAAAGCTGATACTCAAAAACCTGTCCCGCTACGGCATTCGGATTAAGGCACAGATAGGCCTCCTTGAGATTGACCCCTTTTGTGGCAAGGCTGATGAGCGGTGTCACCAGATCGGCAACCAGAGACGAAACAATTTTGCTGAACGCACCGCCGACTACAACGCCGACCGCCATGTCAACCACATTTCCCCTGGAAATGAACGCCTTGAAATCTTTTATAATACTCATGTTCCTGACCTCTTTTCTTTTTATTTTCTAAATCGTACTTTGCTGTCGTTCACTTGTCAAGTGTATATATTTTAGTCTTTTTTCATTTACATTATAAATATTTTCACTTATACTATTATATAGTGAGGTAAATAATGTTCGGAAATATGTTCTCAACCGATATCGGTATGGATCTTGGAACCTGTAATACACTTGTTTATATAAAAGGAAAAGGGCTTGTTATAGATGAGCCTTCCGTAGTTGCAATAGAAAAAAGTACAAAGAAAGTTATATCCGTGGGAAGAGAGGCAAAGAACATGCTTCTCAGGACTCCTGAGGATATTGTGGCAATCCGCCCCCTCAGGGACGGTGTTATCGCCGACATAGAAACCACTGAAAAAATGATCCGTCATTTCATAGCCATGGTGCTTCCCCGCAGATGGCTGGTAAAACCGAGAATGGTAATCGGTATTCCAAGCTGCATAACCGAAGTTGAAAGAAGGGCCGTGGAGGAATGTGCCTACAAGGCAGGAGCAAGGGATGTAAAGGTGGTGGAGGAATCTCTGGCCGCCGCAATCGGAGCCGATATTCCTATTCAGGAGCCTGCAGGAAACATGATCTGTGACATCGGAGGGGGAACCACCGAAGTTTCCGTAATCTCCATGAGCGGTATCGTAGTCACCAAATCCATCAGGATCGGCGGCGACGAGCTTGATGAGGCCATCGTAAAGCATATCAGAACCGTGCACAACATGATTATCGGTACCCAGGCGGCGGAAAGGATCAAGATAAAGATCGGGAGCGCATACGACAACACCAATACCGTGGAAAAGATCGAAATCGGCGGAACCGACGCCATTACCGGTCTTCCGAGAAGGATAGAAGTGGATTCGCTGGAAATCAGGGATTCCCTCAGGGAACCGATCAGATCCATCATCGTGACACTCAAGAATACATTGGCCGAAACTCCGCCCGAACTCAATTCCGACATCATCGAAAGGGGAATCATCCTTACCGGAGGAGGAGCACTTCTCAGCGGTCTCGACTCCCTCATCGAAAGGGAAATCGGCGTTCCGGTATTTGTTGCGGAGGACCCTCTTCTCTGTGTGGCAAAGGGAGCCGGTAAGTATTACGACCACATGAGAGGCAATGCCTACAGGAAACAGAGCAAGTCTCTCTCCTGATTTTTTCGGAAATGTTCAGGTTCTTAGCTTCAAGGCGCCATATAAAGGAACTTACTGTTTTTCTCATGCTGATTGTCCTCAGCGCGGCAATGCTTCTGTCTGCCGGGGGCGACAATGTCTCTTTCCGCCCGAAAAAGGCAGGACTGGATTTTCTTTCCCTGTGCCAGAGGGGAATAACCGGCACCGGAAGATTCATCTCCGGCTCCATCAATTCCATTTCTGAGCTCAGGAGCGTAAAAAAGGAATACAAGGCCCTGCTGAACCGTGTATCGGAATACAGCTATATGGAAAACAACTATGCCGCATTGGAACGGGAAAACCTGGAACTGAAAAAACAGCTGGGCTACCTGTCGGATGCAGAGGGGAAAATGATTTCTGCCGCTGTCATCGGGGGCAATACCAATAACTTTTTCAAAAGCCTGGTCATCAACCAGGGAAGCAGCAAAGGCATAAAAAAGAACATGCCGGTAATTGCCTATGCGGACGGCTTCCGGGCCCTGGTGGGAAAAGTGGTTGAAACGGGAACCTTTTCCGCGGTGGTAAAGCCTATCACGGACCACAGCCTGTATGTTCCGGCCCGGCTCAAGGATCTCCGGTACAGCGGTCTGGTCAACGGAAACAAGACGGAAAACGATGATACCATCTTCATGAACTATGTAAAGAAAGGGGCCGGAGGAAAAATCGGCTATGAGGATATAGTCATTACTTCCGGGCTGAACGGAACCTATCCCAAGGATATCTATATCGGCAAAGTAAGAAAAATAAGCGGAAAGGAATATGAAACTTCCCTTATGCTGGAGCTGGAACCTTTTGTGGATTTTGCAAGGCTGGAATACGTATTTGTCCTGACGGAAGGAGGGGAAGAACCTGATGAAAAGCAATAAGAAGTTCCTGATCTCCCTTCTCGTGGCTCTGTTCCTGGTGGTCTACCAGAGCACTCTTGTAAGGCTTCTCTCCATGGATATGGTAATCCCGGATCTGGCCCTGATAGTAGTCTCCTTCTACGCCGTAAGACACGGAATGATGCCCGGACAGGCAATGGGTTTTGCCGTGGGACTGGCAGAGGACTTCCTTTCGGTATCGCCTCCCGGCTTCAATGCCATGATAAAAACTGTCCTGGGATTCTTCTCCGGCAGCCTCAAGAACAAGATCATATTCGACCCGGTCATATTCCCGTCTGTATTCATACTGATAATAACTGTGTTCAAAGGGCTTATGGCCTGCCTTATCAATGCCGTGTTCTTTGAACCGGGCACCTATGTTCCGGTTTTTACCAGAAGCTTTCTCTTTGAAATAATCATAAATTCACTTCTGGCTCCTCCGGTTTTTCATTTCCTTAAATTCTTCAGGCTTATTCCGGGAGACATCTGGGGAAATCAGAAATGAGCGGAAATTTTTTCGGGAACGACGGAGTAAAAAGGGAACGGGTAATCTTTATTGCCCTGTGCATTGCTTCGGTCTTTGTCATCTATGCCTGCTATCTCTTTTCCATGCAGATCACCCGCTGGATCGAATACAGGGACAAGGCGTGGGCAGTATCCAGAAGAACATCGGAAATCCCGGTTTACAGGGGAGAAATCTATGACAGGAACTACGATATTCCGCTGGCGACCAATGTGAACTCCTTTGAGGTCTCGGTAATAACCATGGAAACAGACCGGGAAAAGCTGCCGGAAATCATGGACCGGCTTTCGGTAATCCTGGAAACAGACCGGGAAAAGCTTATGCAGAAGGTACCTGCCGCAGATTTATACCAGCCTGCGCCGCTTAAGGACAATGTCTCCTTTGAGCAGATATCCCGGATTGCCATGGATATAGAGGATTTTCCCGGCATAATCTGGAACAGCAAGCCCATCCGCAGCTACAATCATACAAAATCCCTGTCCCACATCATCGGATATGTGGGAAACATAACACCGGAGGAGCATCTCGTGCTTTACAACAAGGGTTATACCGCTTCCAGCATCCTGGGAAAGACAGGTGTGGAAAAGCAGTACGATGCTCTGATGAAGGGTTCCTCGGGGCTCCGGTCCAACACTGTGGATGCCAAGGGAAAAAGAATCAGGGAAGAAAAGGAAATAGTGGCCCCCGTACCGGGCAAGAATGTGGTGCTGACCATCGACCGGCATATCCAGGAACTCTGCGAAAAGGCACTGGGAGACAGAATGGGATCGGCATTGGTGCTGAAGCCTGCCACAGGGGAAATCCTGGCCATGGTTTCATATCCATCCTACGATTCAAACATGCTTTACGGAGATAAAAGCTCCGAATATTTCATGCAGCTTCTGAGAGATTCCAATTATCCGTTCCTGAACCGACCTATCCAGTCAACTTCGGCACCCGCTTCGGTATTCAAGACCGTGATGATGACAGCCATTCTGGAAGAAAAAGTGCTGGATCCCGAGAAAAAGATTGACTGCAAGGGCTTCATTGAGCTTGGAAACAGAACCTTCAACTGCCATGAGAAAAAAGGGCACGGTCCCGTCAACCTGGCAGAGGCTCTCAGGGATTCCTGCGATGTCTACTTCTGGGAAGTGGGAAAAAATTATCTGGGTCCGGAAAAGATAGCAGAGTATTCCAAGAAGATGGGTCTCGGGGAAAAGACCGGAATAGACATACCGGGGGAAGTGGCGGGACTGGTTCCTACCCCCCAGTGGAAAAAGAAACACATAAACGAGTCCTGGGTGGGTGGGGATACTTTCAACATGTCCATCGGCCAGGGATATACACAGGTTACCAATCTTCAGATAGCAAACCTGATTGCCATGATAGTCAACGACGGAACAATCTATGTTCCTCATCTGGTCAAGGAGGTCCGGGATACCGCATCCGGTACTGTGGTTTCGGAAACCGCACCAAGAATCCTCCATCAGACAGAAATCAGCAGGAATACTTTCCGGGCAGTCCGCAGTGCGATGCGCAAGGTTGTGGATGAGGGAACCGTGAAAGCGGTAATCAACACTCAGGTAGTACCTATTGCCGGAAAGACCGGTACCGGGGAAGTGGGGCTTGAGGACAGATGGATTTCCTGGTTTGCAGCCTACGGACCGTACGGCAGCACAAACCCGGACGAACAGGTCGTGGTGGTAGTCATGGTAGAAGCCACCAACGAGTGGGAATGGTGGGCTCCGAAGGCAAGCAACGCCATCTTTCAGGGAATCTTTGCACGGCAGAGCTACGAGGAAGCAGTCAGGGCACTGGATATCTGGTACCTTAACAACGGCCGGGATATCATAAGGAAGCGCAATGAATAACAGATCTGTTCTCAACTTTGATTTTATAATCCTGGCCGCAGTCCTTGCCCTTATTTCGGTGGGCATATGCTTCATTTACTCAAGCGGCTTCACATCGGACGGAATCAACACCTCAAACGAATACATAAAGCAGATAATCTGGGCAGTAACCGGCCTGGTAATAATGTTTATTTTCATTTTCATCGACTACAAGATACTGTATGACTTCTCGGCATACATATACGTGGCAGCCATGCTTCTTCTGCTGGCCACCCTCTTCTTCGGCAACAAGGTAAACGGTGCAAGATCATGGCTGGGCTTCATGGGTTTCGGTATTCAGCCGTCGGAATTTGCCAAAATCGGAACCATTGCCGCATTCTCGGTCTACTGTGCCAGGAACCGGAACAACATCAAGGATCTCAAGGTCTTTATCAGAGGGCTGGTGATTCCGTTTATCCCCATGCTCCTCATACTTGCACAGCCGGACATGGGAACCGCCCTGGTTTATGTCCCTGTATTTTTCGGCATATACTTCGTCGCAGGGGCCAAGATCAGGTATCTCTTCTTCCTGGGTGCAACCGGATTGCTCTCTGTTCTCTTTACCATTATCCCGGTATGGAACTCCTATGTCACCAAACAGGAGAACCTGGTTTCGGGCTTTTTCGGCAATACCGCAATAATTCTTTACGTGCTGGCGGCTGTTCTGGTTATAATACTTCTTTCTGCAGCCGGATGGCTTTTTTTCAAGAAAGGGTACTACTACTGGATGTGCTACGGCTTCACGATCCTGGGGGGCTCGCTTCTCTTCTCCCTGGCAATCAGAAAGGTTCTCAAGGTATACCAGATCATGCGTCTGGCGGTTTTTCTGGATCCGTCCATCGATCCTCACGGTGCGGGATGGAACATTCTCCAGTCTCTTACCGCAATCGGTTCGGGGGGAATCCTGGGCAAGGGCTTTCTTCAGGGAACCCAGAGTCATTATCACTACCTGCCGGAACAGAGCAACGACTTCATCTTCTCCATCATCGCGGAGGAATCGGGCTTTCTGGGCTGTATGTTTGTTTTCTTCTGTTTCCTGCTGATACTTATCAGGGGACTTATAATTATCTGCACATCAAAGGACTCTTTCGGCTCCTATATGGCTGCAGGTATCACGGCTATGATATTTTTCCATTTTATGGTAAATATAGGAATGGCGATGGGCATTATGCCTGTCATGGGAATTCCTCTGCTGTTTCTTTCCTACGGAGGCTCATCCATGTGGACCTCCATGGCAGCGGCAGGAATTTTGATAAATATCTATTACAGACGGTACAGGTTTAAAATTTGAATATCTCTCAGTACAGAAATCTAGACAACATCCTTATGCAGGTCCTGAAACCTGCCCGGTACACAGGGGGCGAATTCGGCTCTTACAAAAAAGAGGGAATGGCGCTCAACATGGCAATCTCCTATCCCGATCTCTACGAAATCGGAATGTCCAACACTGCCCTTAAGGTGCTTTACAACCTTTTCAACGGTATTGACGGTATAAACTGCGAAAGGGTTTTTGCCCCGGCACCGGACTTTGAGGAAAAAATCCGGGAAGCAGGTATTCCTCTCTACACCCTTGAAACAGGTCTTCCCCTGAAAAAACTTGACATCATGGCCTTCACAATCGGCTACGAGCTTACCGGAACCAATGTACTCAACATACTGGACCTGGGCGGAATCCCTGTGGAACGGAGCGAAAGAACCGAGGATGATTCTATAGTCATAGCAGGAGGACCGGGAGTGACCAATCCGGCCCCTTTCGGAAAAATCTTTGATGCGGTATTTATCGGCGAGGCGGAGGATGCCTACGAGGAGCTGCTGCAGGAAGTAATCGAAATCAAGAAAAGAGGGGGCTCCCGGGCCGAAATACTCAGCGCCTTCGAAGCAAGACCTTTTATCTGGACAGCCGACAAAAGCACCCCTGTAAAACGTGCCGTATGGAACGGCTTCGGAACCAGGCTCTATCCGGAGGCAAGAGGTCCTGTTCCTTCCATCAAGGCAGTGCAGAACAACGGCGTGGTGGAAATCATGCGCGGATGTCCCAACGGATGCCGGTTCTGTCATGCGGGAATCTATTACAGACCGCAGCGGGAAAAGGATATCAGCCTGATCATACAGGAGGTGGACAACCTGGTGTTCAGGTACGGCTACAGGGAAATAACTCTTCTTTCCCTCTCCTCCGGAGACTATTCCGTAATGCCTAAGCTCATTACATACCTCAGTGCAAAATATGCCCCTTACGGCGTTTCCTTTTCTTTTCCGTCCCTGAAAGTCAGCAGCTTTACCCTGAACATGCTTTCAGATCTCAACGAGGTCCGGAAAAGCGGCCTGACATTTGCCGTGGAAACTCCTCTGGACAGGTGGCAGGCCGACCTGAACAAGACTGCCTCCATCGACAATATCGTGCAGATTATTACCGAAGCCAAGAAGCTGGGATGGAGAGTGGCCAAGTTCTACTTCATGATCGGTCTCCCGGTTTCGGAAGGAATAAACGAAGAAAAGGAAATAGTCAGCTTCATCATGCAGGTCTACAACAGAACCAAGATCCAGCTGAACATAAATGTGGGAACCTTTATCCCGAAACCGCATACACCTTTCCAGTACGCTCCGCAGCTTACCGTGGAAGAAAGCACCGCAAAGCTGGCCTACATCAAGGACAGCGTGAGAGGATTCCCTATCAAGGTAGGTTACCATTCTCCTTTCCTGTCCTATCTGGAGGGAGTTATTTCCAGAGGCGACAGCAGAGCCGGCGACCTTCTCATAAAGGCATTCAGAATGGGTGCCCGGCTTGATGCATGGGACGAGTATTCCAAGCTCAGCGTATGGCATCAGGTACTTGAAGAGGCCGACTGGGATGTGAAAGGGGAAACCTGCCGGGCAAGAAGCACCGAGGAAAAGCTTCCGTGGGACAATGTTTCCATGGGGGTAGCTCCAAGCTTCTATAAAAAGGAATGGAACAAGATAGGAACAGGAAGCTTTACTCCGGCCTGCAGCAAGGAATGCGACCATCCGTGCGGAGTCTGCGGAAAGGAATCGGGAGTCAGAAGCATAGAACAGGATACCTCCGTACTGGATTCGCCGGTACCCGTTCACAAAGCAGATCCGGCCATAACCAAGGTCTACTTCCTTTTTGCAAAAACCGAGGAGCAGATTTACATCGGCCATCTGGATCTCATGGGAATTTTCGAGAAATCGCTTCAGAGAGCAGGCCTGGCAATAGAATTCTCCCAGGGCTTCAACCCAAAGCCCAAGCTGGAATTTGCCCATCCCCTTTCTCTCGGCATCAGTTCGGAATGCGAGGTAGCCTCCATCAATCTTCACGGGAAGATAAGCGCGGAGGAATTTACCGAAAAGCTCAACAGAAGCCTGCCGTGGGGTCTGGCAATCAGGGAAGCATTTGCCTTCTCCAAGGAATTCTGTAAGGAGAAAAAGCTTCAGTCTCTCATGAGCCTCTATAAAGGAAGCCTCTACAAGCTCTGCTACACCGGAAACGACGAAACCGGCTTTACCGACGGAATTTTCAGGTATATTGCGGAAAACGGGCTGGAAAACGACCTGAAATTCATCGGCGAAAACGGAAGATATACCGTGGATGTGACACCCGGCAACAAGAAAGCAAACATCATGGGAATGCTCAGGGAGGTACTGGACACCGAATATCCTCTGGAAAGCTGCAGGATAGAAAGACAGACACTTTACTGCGCCCCTGCAAACGGGCAGAGAATTGCATACCGGGACTACTTTAATAATTTGACAAAAGAATATATAAAATAATTCAGGAGAATAAAATGAAAACACGTATAGAAACAAAATGTATTCAGGGTGGTTATACTCCTAAAAACGGAGAACCGAGACAGATTCCTGTTATCCAGTCAACAACCTTCAAATATGATACCAGCGAGGACATGGGTAAACTTTTCGATCTCGAAGCTTCAGGCTATTTCTATACCCGCCTCCAGAATCCTACAAACGACTATGTAGCTGCAAAGATTGCCGAACTCGAGGGGGGAACAGCCGCAATGCTCACCTCTTCCGGACAGGCTGCAAACTTCTTTGCTATTTTCAATATCGCCAACAACGGAGAT
>JAZNLX010000231.1:0-3558 GCA_045579325.1 Spirochaetia bacterium | reverse complement strand
CCGGAGTACCCAGAACCACAGCCAGAGGAAGATTGACCAGAATCGCCCCGAACCCGATCGGGAGAAGAAGCATAGGTTCGTAATCCTTGGCAATTGCCAGATAAATAAGGAGTCCGCCAATACCGTACATTGCGAACTGCTGCCAGGTCAGAGTTAAAAGATGATCCATAAAAACCTCCGTCAGAAGTAAAAAAAAAGACCCTTTGCCTCAGGATTCCGAAATTCAGAATACATAGGCAAAAGGTCTTGTTTCTCCAAAATTGAAGCTGCAGAACCAGACTCTATCGAATCGGCTGTTGATCCTGCAGAAGTAACTACTCCCCTTCTGTTATTTTAAATTTAATACGAAAGGTCAAAGATGTCAAATTTTTTTATTTTTTTTAATTTTCTGATCAAAAAGAGTTATAATTCAGGTATGGAAAAAGCAAAAATAATGTTTATGGCCGTACAGCAGGCCCTTAAAACCAGCGGCGAAGGTATCGGAGGCCCCTTTGGGGCGGCGGTAGTCAAGGATGGAGAGATCGTGAGCCTGACTTCCAACACCGTTCTGGCAGATCACGACCCCACAGCCCATGCAGAGGTAAACGCCATAAGGGAGGCGGGCAGGATTCTGGGAACCCACGACCTTTCAGACTGCGAGCTTTATGCCACCGGTTACCCGTGCCCCATGTGCCTGAGCGCCATTATCTGGGCCAATATAAAAAGCGTTTACTTCGGCTGCACCCCGAAAGATGCAGAAGCAATCGGATTCCGGGATGACTTTATCTACAACTATATAGTAAGCCTGAGACAGAACCGGGAAGACAAGACTCTGCTTAACCTGACACAGCTGAACCGGGAAGATTGCATCAGGCTCTTTGAAGAGTATTCAAAAAACAGCCGGGAAATCTACTAAGGCTTCTTCGGAAGCCTGAATACCGTCACAGAAATCCTTATAGCTGTCGCTTGACTGCGGAATTCCGAAACCGATTCTGTAAATATTTCCGCCATAACCGGCAAGCCTGAAATCGTCTTTTTTATATTCATCCCTGCAAGGATAAATAAAACCACCGGCATCTATTTTCATAGTATGCATATAAGCAATAACCTGATAAAGGTCATCATGCACAAAAGTGTTGTCAAGATGCTTGTATTTTGCATCCAGAATCATGCCGTCTTTTTCTTCATCGCCGGTATTCCTACGGTAAAAATCGGGATAAATGCGATGATAGCACTTATTGAATACATTTTCTCCTTCATCCGTACCAGAATTGTCAAACAGACGGATTCCTCCGGTTCCTATCTTGTTTTCGGGATGGCAGAATCTATGTTCACCAAGCTTGGAATCACACAGAATTGTCGCCAGATATTCTTCCCAAAGCCATGCTCCGTCAAAAAGGATTCCGTAAATCGGGGAATTACTCTGTGCATATTGAACTGACTGATGATTCAGAATTAACAGGCAAAGCTGCTGCAAATGTTTATAGACCAAGAAATAAGGATGATTTACAGGTCTTAAGTTATTGTAAATTATTCTGGTCCGATTTTTTAAACAATATGACGGATCTGTTGCGGCAATAATTTGACTGACCGCAAATTTTGTATCGTTATCAGCATTTAAAAGAGTTTTTCCTATTTCTTTCTGTTTTAAAAACTCAATTGTATGACGAATGAGCTGTGTCATATCGTTATCAGAAGAATATTCTCTGGAACGGTATGCAAGATTTCCGTTGAAAGGGGTATTTTGCTTTATATGTCGATTTATATCAATTACACCTTTAACTGCCGGATCATTTTTTCGAAAGGTTCGGTAAGTTCTGAAAAGCCCCTGTCCGAGAGCCTGCTTTAATAAATGCGGAAAAATCAGATATAACAAATCAAATCCGTCGTTTTTGCCGTGAGAATAACTCATGTCAAAAAGATTGATTCTGAAAACCTTCTCCAGCATGTAATGCAGAAAATAATCCTGTCCGTTGTTTTCCGTAAACCGGGAACGGATTTCAATACGTGTATCGTGATGGCCTTTCCCCCCTATACCGATAAAACCCATCAGGTTCCCAGTTCTGATTCTTACTTTTTCCACATCCCGAATCTTATCATCATCGTATCCGGGACTGCCGTCAAATTCAATTACAGATAACTCTTCGATACCGTCATTATGCATCCCGAGACACTTAGGAAAAACCATAAGTCCCGGATTTTCCTTGCAAAGTGTATCCAGATTCCGACCTGCAATAAAAGAAAGATCTTCAAAGACCGGAATAGGATTCTCTTCCCCGCAGATGTCCGTCAGAAGAGGAGGATAAGCAATATTGTTATCGGTCAAGGTAACATTAACCATGCAATTATTCCTGGTAAGCTTTTTCCAACTGCTTCATCAATTCATCTTTTTCAGGATTACCTCTGAGATACTCTTCCAAAAGGCCTTTTAAATGATATTTCCAGAGCTGGTCAAAATCACCGCTGTAATTGTCCAGCTTCAGAAAATAACTTGCACCAATATGATAGGCAGTTCCAAGTCCTTCAATTCCGGAAATTGCACTATTCAGGCTACTCATCTTTTTCTTTGCTTCTTCAACAATATCTTCCGGGAGTCCATTATCCAGCATGTGCAGAGTATCCTCAGCCTTTACCTCCACCCAGGTAAAACGGCGGCGGAAAGCAAAGTCCATTGATTCAACGCTGCGGTCAATGTCATTCATTGTTCCGATGATGTAGACATTTTCTGGGATGAAAAAATGACCGAAATCTTTTTCTTTTTTTTGTAATACCCTGTCAAAAATATTGCCCTCATTTTCAAGATTTGCATATTGTGTTTTGATAGTTGTAACTGTTTTATTACCATTTTTAATTGCATTTAAATCGTCAGAGGTAACACGATATCCAGGATCGACAGAATAGAAAAGTTCCCCAAAGATTTTTGCCACTTCACCACGATTGATTTCATCGATGATGAAGACGAAGTTCTTAAGAGGAATTTTTTCAGTGATTTCAGTTTTTGTTGTTTGGATTTTCTCGATTTCTTTGCAAAGAACAAAAGCATACGAATCTTGTTGTGTAGCCCATGTTCTCCCAAAATATTTTTTTATATCTCTGACATTTTTTAATTCAACATTATTTGATAGTAATAAAAAGATATCATTTATTGAAACTTGCAGTTCAGATGTTTTTTCATTATTTGGATTACTTATATTAAGTTTATTTTCATCAAAATCTGTGATAAAAAAATCATTTCCATTTAATAGACGTATTGGTTTATTCTCGTCTCGCATATTTTCAAAATATTCATTTAGTTTATCTTTTAATGATTTTTCATCTGCAACTTCTTCCTCTGTCTTTCTACTATCCACCAAATTTTTCAATGCCTTTTCACAAAATGCCTTAAACACGCCGTCTTTTCGTTCAAAACCCACATTCCCGTTTCCGTCTTTATCTGTCGGACGCAAACCTTCCACAAAATCGGTGTAATCGTATGACGGATGGAACTGAACAAAGCCGATATTCTCTTCTTCACAACCCATTGCTTCTGCAATCTGTTTTGCAAGATGGGACTTACCTGTTCCAGGGGCACCTGTAAGA
>JAZNLX010000230.1:0-2174 GCA_045579325.1 Spirochaetia bacterium | reverse complement strand
TTTTTAACAATGTACGTAAATATAGAATTTGTTTCGGTATTTTTACAGACTGTTCAGAGGTGTATTTTATATATTTCCTTTCTGTTAAATGCTTTATCTACCGTACTGTTTACAAACTTTAATTAGTACGGCTTAAAAAATTATTTTCTGAAACCCTCGAGAAACATGGGCATCATCTGGGCTGCATACCGAGCCAGGGCATATTCTCCGCTGCAGAGACACCAGTCGTACATCATGGCACGCTCAAACATGGCATAGCTGTTCACGATCTCATTGACAGACATGTCGGAACGGATTTCCCCTTTTTCCTGCCCTTCCTTTATAATTGAACGGAGCAGCTTGAAGTAGGTCCTGTTCCTGTCCAGAAGATGCTTTTCACCGCGGGTGGTAAGCTGAGAGGCAAAAAGACGGGCCAGAAGGTCCAGGGAAATGCAGTTGTCTATCATGGTGAAAAGCTCGTGATTGAGGAAAATCAGCTTTTCGACGGCATGCATATCCTCCCGGAGACGGGGCTTGAGTTCCTCGTACTTTTCATCGAAGAGCATGGAGAGAGTTCCGGGAAGCTCATCCTTTCCTCGGAAATAGTGATAGAAGGAGCCCTTTGAGGTTTCGGAATCAAAGATTATGTCATCCACGGTGGTATTTTCGTATCCCTGCTCAAAAAAGAGCTTCCAGGCAGATGCCACTATCCTTCCTTTTGTTTCCTGACCCGCTTTTTTAGGCATATCCCACTCCTTATTTTTATTTTATCATATAAAAACAGTCTTGCTCAATGAATTTATTTATTTTATTCTGTTAACATGAACAAAACACTTACATACAAAATATTGGAAAAACACCTTGTTTCCGGCGAGATGATTACCGGAAAGGAAATCGGGATCAGAATTGACCAGACCCTGACTCAGGATGCCACAGGAACAATGGTATACTTACAGTTTGAATCAATCGGAATAAAAAGAGTAAGAACAGAGCTTTCTGTTTCTTATGTTGACCATAACACCATCCAGACAGACTTCAAGAACCCTGACGACCACAACTTCCTCAGAAGCTTTGCAAAGAAGTACGGCCTTTATTTCTCAAGACCGGGAAACGGAATCTGTCATCAGGTGCATCTTGAAAGATTCGGTCTTCCGGGAAAGACTCTCCTGGGATCCGACTCCCACACACCGACAGGGGGAAGCATCGGAATGCTGGCTATCGGTGCCGGCGGACTGGATATTGCCTGCGCCATGGCGGGAGCCCCTTTCACACTTACCATGCCTAAGGTTATCGGAGTAAAGCTTACAGGCAAGCTTCAGCCAATGTGCAGCTCCAAGGATGTGATTCTGGAACTTCTCCGCCGGGAAACAGTAAAGAACGGCGTAGGAAAGGTATTTGAGTATTTCGGACCGGGTGTTGCAACCCTCTCCGTACCTCAGCGTGCCACAATCACCAACATGGGTGCCGAGCTGGGAGTAACCACATCTGTTTTCCCTTCCGACGAAGTGACAAGGGAATGGCTCAGACTCCAGAAAAGAGAAGAGGGCTGGCAGGAGCTGAAGGCAGACGAAGGATGCGTATACGACGGCATCATCGAGGTAAACCTTGACGAAATCGAGCCTATGATCGCACAGCCTCACATGCCTGACCTGGTGGTACCGGTAAGGGAAATCGAAGGAAAGAGAATTGTCCAGGCAGCCATCGGTTCATGTACAAACTCATCCATCAACGATCTGGGAATTGCCGCAGACATCCTGGACGGCAAGACAGTGGCAGACAATGTTTCACTGGGTGTATCTCCGGGATCCAAGCAGGTTTTCGCCAGTGCGGTTGAAGCCGGAATCATCAGCAAGCTTATCAAGAGCGGTGCAAGAATTCTGGAAAGCGCCTGCGGACCTTGTATCGGAATGGGTTTTGCCCCATCTTCAAAGGGAGCCAGCGTAAGAACCTTCAACAGAAACTTCAAGGGAAGAAGCGGCACTGCAGATGCCGAAATTTACCTTGCATCTCCTGAAACAGCGGCTGCATCCGCCCTTTTCGGCTGTATCACAGACCCAAGAAAGGTGAATGTGGAAATCAAGGATTATACATCCTGCACAGAAATCAATGACAACATGATTATCCCTCCTGCGGACGAAAAGGACTTTGATTCCCTGGAAATAGTAAGGGGTCCTAACATCAAGCCATGTCCGAAG
>JAZNLX010000229.1:0-2585 GCA_045579325.1 Spirochaetia bacterium | reverse complement strand
AGGGTTACAGGAACAGAAAACCGGTACTTCGGGGCTCACAGATGCCCCTGCCACACAGGACAGCAAAGTGGTTCCTTCAACTGCGGAACAGGTTTATTTTTCCTTCAGCTCCATTACAAAAAAGGTTCTTCCCGTAGTAGTTGAAATAGATACAGTGGAAATGGTAAAGCAGCCCGGCTTCAATTTCTTCAGTCCATTTGATTTCTTTTTTGGAAACGGCGGAGAAAGAAACGGTAACCATCCGCCAAAGGAAAGAAAGTTCGAACGTCCGGGTCTCGGTTCCGGAATCATCATCAGTCAGGACGGAAACAAGGTATATGTTCTTACAAACAGCCATGTGGCCGGAAAGGCTGAAAAGATTACCGTCAAACTCCATGACGGCCGTGAGTTTGAGGCAAAGAAGATCGGAGACGACAGCAGAATGGATCTTGCACTGATTTCCTTTGAGTGCAACGAAAAGGTTCCTGTGGCCGTATTCGGCAATTCCGATTCCCTGGAAGTGGGAGACATTGTCCTGGCAGTGGGAACCCCATACGGCTTTGAATCTTCCGTTACAGCGGGTATCGTAAGCGGTCTTGGACGCAAGAGCAGCACAGTAGGGCACGTTTCAAACTATACAGATTATATCCAGACAGATGCCTCCATCAATCCCGGTAACTCAGGAGGAGCCCTTGTAAACATGAAGGGAGAGGTTGTGGGAATCAATACATGGATTGCAACACAGAGCGGAGGAAGCGTAGGGCTCGGATTTGCCATTCCTTCCAATTCCGCCAAGCGTATAGCAACCGATTTCATGACAAAGGGAAAGGTGGAATACGGCTGGCTCGGTGTATCCATCGGAAATGCAGACGAGAATATTTATCCTGAAATCCGCAGGGATCTTGGACTCGGCGAAAGAACCGGAGCCCTTGTACTGGGAACTTTCATGAAATCTCCTGCAGCCAAGTCAGGTATCCTTCCGGGAGACTTTATTGTAAAGGTAAACAACGAGGTTATCTCCGATTCATCCCATCTGACTAAGGTTATTGCCAAGATTCCTCCAAAGGAGAAGGCTTCTTTTACAGTTATCCGCGAAGGAAAGGAAAAGGTTCTCTCCGTAGTGCTTGAAACCAGGGGCGAGGAGACTGAAATCCAGTCCAACAAGGATATCTGGCCGGGAATCATTGCGGTGAACATCGATGATAACCTTAAGGAAAAGCTTCAGCTTGAAAAGGGAGACGGTGTGGTGATTGTCAATGTTGCACACGGAACAGCAGCCGAGAAGGCCAACTTCAGGACCGGGGACATAATTCAGGAAATCAACGACAGACCTATAAAGAACATGTCAGATTTTTATTCGGCAGTAAATGATCCTAAAACCTCCAAGAAGATGTTCCAGATTCTCCGAGAGGGGCAGATAATCATTATCGGGATAGTCAACTCCTGATTTTTACGGCGGGAGTTTAATCGTAGGTGTTGACTTGTAACGATTATTAAAATATCCTTAAATGGATGGAACTTTTATCTCCCGCCGGGAATATTGAAAAACTTTTTTATGCTTATGAATACGGTGCCGATGCAGCTTACATCGGCATCAAGAATTTTTCGCTCAGGGCCAAGGCTGATAACTTTTCTGCAGATGAATACGAAGCAATCCGCAGGGTAAAGGGAAACAAGAAGCTTTATACAGCCCTGAACATCTATTTCCACGATTCTGATATGAAAACCCTGGAACAGGAAACAGATTATATCCGCAGGTATCCCCTGGACGGTTTTATAATCAGCGATATCGGAATCATAGAATATCTTCAGAAGAACTTTCCTGACAAGGAACTGCATCTCAGTACCCAGGCCAACTGCATCAATACCAATGCAGCCAAGATTTACCGCGATATGGGAATCAAACGTATCGTGCTGGGAAGGGAGCTTTCTCTCAAGGAAATCGAAACAATCAAGAACAATGTACCTGATCTTGAAATCGAGGTCTTTGCCCACGGTGCCATGTGTATTGCCTATTCAGGAAGATGCTTCCTTAGCAAGTACCTGACTGGGCGTTCCGCAAACCTGGGAGACTGTGCCCATTCCTGCCGCTGGCAGTACCGTGTCCTGGAGGAATCGGAAAGACCGGGAGAATTCTATCCGGTGGTGCAGGGGGAGAATTTTACCTCAATTCTTTCTTCCAAGGATCTCTGCATGATAGACCATCTCAGGGAACTGAAGGATGCCGGGGTGGATTCCATCAAGATAGAGGGACGTATTAAGTCTGTTTACTATGCGGCCGTTATTACCCGTGCTTACAGGAAGAAGCTTGATTTTATCGAAGGTCTTACTTCAGAATCTCCTGACGATTATGTGAACGAGATCTATAAGGTAAGCCACAGGGAGTTCTCCACAGGATTCTACTACGGAAAGGATGAGATCGAAATGCCTACCTTCAAGGCCTACCTTACAGAAGCCCATTTCCTCGGAAGTGTTACCGGATGCCTGGAGGATGGCCTTTACGAGCTTGATATAAAGAATCATCTGGGCAAGGAAGACAACATCGAGTTCATAGGACCTGACGTGCTTTATGTTCCGATTTCAGAATTTCAGCTCTACAACGAGAA
>JAZNLX010000228.1:0-6133 GCA_045579325.1 Spirochaetia bacterium | reverse complement strand
GGTGTAGCTGTTATCAACGTAGGTGCGGCAACAGAGGTTGAGCTCAAGGAAAAGAAACACAGGGTAGAGGATGCCCTTTCAGCAACAAGAGCAGCCATCGAAGAGGGTGTTATCGCAGGTGGCGGTGTTACTCTCATCCAGGTTGTACACGCCCTTGATGAATCTGATACAGCAGCTCTTACAACAGATGAAAAGGTTGGCTTCAACATTGTAAAGAGAGCTCTTGAAGAGCCTATTCGCCAGATTGCGGAAAACGCAGGTCTTGACGGTGCGGTTATTGCAGAAAAGGCAAAGAATGCAGAAGCAGGAATCGGTTTCGATGCCAATAAAATGGAATGGGTGGATATGGTGAAATCAGGAATCATCGACCCTGCAAAGGTTACCAGATCAGCTCTCCAGAATGCAGCTTCCATCGCAAGCCTCCTTCTTACCACAGAGTGCGTTATTACCGATATTCCTCAGAGCGAACCTGCTGCTCCTGCCATGAATCCGGGCATGGGCGGAATGGGTGGAATGATGTAATTTTACACTTAATTTTCATTAAAGGAAGACTACGGTCTTCCTTTTTTTTTTCAACAATATTATATTAATACTGATGAATATTTTTATGCAGATTATCATCGCTGTTGCTACTTTTGCTGTACTTGGAATTATTTTTGGTATTCTGTACAAGAAAATTTATTTCGGCTTTACACCGAAACAGGTAGCTTTCCTTATAGGACAGCAGCAGATGGTTCTTGAAAACCTCAAGACCGGAATCATCTATGTTGACAATCACGGAAAGATTATCCTTCTTAATTCCACCGGAAAAAAGCTGCTGCACCTTGATGACAACGCCATAGGCACAAACATAAAGAATTATTTTTTCAAGGATCCCTTTCATCTGATCATGAAGACCGGGGAAAGTATACCGTCCCGTGAGATCAGGGTTTCTGCAGGCAATACCATTCTCTTCCAGTTTCACGCGGTATGCAATACCACTACGGATGAACTGCTGGGAGTCATCGCCAGCATGGAGGACCTTACCATAGCCAAACAGAGAGCGGAAGAGCTTACAGGCATGAGAAACCTCATGAACGAAATCAGGGCTCAGAACCATGAATTCATGAACAAGCTCCACACCATATCGGGGCTTATCCAGCTTGAAGAATATCAGGAAGCCATAAATTTCATATCCAATGCCACAAACACAAGCCAGAGGCTTATCGGAACCCTTATCTCCAAGATCAAGGAACCAAGCGTGGCAGGTCTTCTCATGTCCAAGACAGGAAAAGCCAGCGAAAAGAAGGTAAAGCTGGTAATCAACGAGGATTCCTTCATAAACACCATTCCTGAGA
Organism: Spirochaetia bacterium; assembly: GCA_045579325.1. GTDB lineage: Bacteria > Spirochaetota > Spirochaetia > CADAEX01 > CADAEX01 > CADAEX01. The sequence goes on along the minus strand of JAZNLX010000228.1, from coordinate 4,796 downwards.
ATATGCATAAGGATGAATTCTGCTCCATTCTCGGAAACCTTATAGAAAACTCCCTGGATGAACTGGCGGGAAGAACCGACGGACTCATCGAAGTAGGAATTTTCCAGGATGAAAATGAAATAAATATTACTGTATACGACAACGGAAAAGGAATTTCCGAAGCGGTACAGACAAAGATATTTGAAAAAGGTCACAGTACCAAGGGGGCCGGCAGAGGTTTCGGCCTTTATATTATCAAGGAAATTGTTGATGCATATCAGGGACAAATCAGAATATGGTGTGCATCGGGAACGATTATCAGTGTAACATTTCCAATCAGACAGGAGAAAATCAAATGAAGATTTTAGTAGTTGAAGATGATCCTATGGTTGCTCACATCAACATCAAGTTTGCCAACAAAGCCGGTTACGATGATATTGAATCTGTTTCCGACATGGACAAAGCAATGGAAAGAATAGGAAAGGGGGACATAGATCTTGTTCTTCTGGACGTTTACCTTCCTACAGGCAAGGGAACTGACATCCTTATCTGGATACGTCAGCAGAAAATCAATACAGACGTTATACCCATTACAGCTGACAGAAGTGCAGAAACTGTAGAAACTGCAATGAATTACGGAGCTGTGGACTATCTTGTCAAGCCTTTTGATTTTGCCAGATTCAAGTTTGCAATGGACAAATACGAGAGAAAGATCAGCGGTATTTCAGGAAAGCTGAATATTGAGCAGAACGATATAGATAACCTGTTCTTTGACAGCTCCCAGAAATCAAATAACACCAAGGAAGGGGATTTCCTGGAAAAGGGAATGAGCGAAAAGACCTATTCCACAATTTTTGAAGCAATCAAGAGTTGCAACACCCCTGTAACATCGGAAGAGCTGGGGGACAGACTCGGTATTTCCCGCGTTTCTGTCAGAAGATATCTTGAATTCATGGAAAGCAAGGGTATTCTGGAACTTAAGCTTATTTACGGAAAAAAGGGAAGACCACAGCACTTATTCAAATATATTGAAAAAAGTAATTGACCTTTATCTGCGAATTTGATAAAGTAACACCATTGATGGCGGCGTAACTCAGTCGGTAGAGTAACCGGCTCATATCCGGTCTGTCAGGGGTTCAAGTCCCTTCGCCGCTATTCCTTTTATATGCCAACTGCCCACAGGCACCTGAAATTCCAAAACCTTTCTTTCTTCTTATCGTATAGTTGATTCCCAGTCTGTCAAGTTTTGCGCAGAAACTGTTTATGCTTTTTGCAGACGGAGTCCTGAAATCCTTTCCTTCAACCTCGTTCCACGGAATCAGATTTACAAGTACGGAAAGCCCCGATACCATTTTCCTGAGGGCATTGATATCCTCATCTCCCATATTGAAGTTTTCTATCAGAACATATTCAAAAGTAAAACGCTTGTTTTTTTCTTTCTGGAAAGCCACCAGACTTTTACGCAGTTCCGCAAGGGAATACTTTCCTGTTATAGGCATTATTTCCTTTCTTTTTTCATCAATGGCACTGTTAAGGGAAACTGCCAGCCGTATGTCGTGTGGATAACGGGCCAGCCGCTCTATTCCGGGAATAATACCGCAGGTGGAAACAGTGATTTTTCTGGAGCCCAGAGCAATACCGTTTTTGTCATTCAGAATTTCTATGGCCTTAAAAAGATTGTCCGGATTATCGAAAGGCTCTCCCATGCCCATGAAAACTATATTTGAGATCTTTCCTGCCAGCTTTTCTCCGATAAGAAACTGCTCCAGGATTTCGCCTGCAGTAAGATTCCTGAGAAAGCCCATGTCAGCGGTACGGCAGAAACGGCATCCCATCTTGCAGCCGCACTGGGAGGAGATACATATGGTCTGTCTTCCGGTTCCGTCGTTGAGTATGACCGCCTCTGTACAGAGCCCGTCATGAAGCCTGAGCCTCAGTTTCTTGTTTTTTTCATCATCAAGAACCAGATCTACTTCGGTGGTGAAAATTGTAAATTCATTTTCCAGCTTCTCTCTGAGAGCCAGGGGAATATCTGTCATGGAGGCAAAATTTTCAGCCCCTGAATAAAGGGAACGGAAAATCTGTTTTGAACGGAATTTTTCGGCAACTCCTATAAGTCCGTGAATTTCGTCCGGAAACAGTCCCAGGAGACTTTTTTTGTTTTCCAAGATCAGATAACGCCTTTTGTGGAAAGTACACTGCCGTCGGAAGAAGAGGTATAGGCCTGCTTCAGTGCTTTACCGAAGGACTTGAAAAGAGCTTCTGCCATGTGATGGCTGTTAAGGCCGTATCGGCAGTTGCAGTGCAGTGTAATCTGAGCCTTGTTGGAGAAAGCTATGAAAAATTCCCTGAGCAGGGACATGTCAAAAGTTCCGGAAACAGGCTGAGGAAAGTCGGCATTGAAAACAAGATATGGTCTGCCGCTTACATCAATCACGGTTTCGGAAAGGGCATCATCCATAGGAATAACAGAAAAACCGTATCTGCAGAGAGGAGTGTTTTCTGCACCGAGCTTGTTGAAGGCATCTCCCAGAACCAGTCCGATATCCTCCACAAGGTGATGCGCATCCACATCCACGTCACCGTCTGCCTCAAGAGTCAAAGAAAAACCTCCGTGAAAAGCCATGGCTGTAAGCATGTGGTTAAAAAAAGGAAGCGGAGTCCTGATGTCAATCCTGCGGGCTGCATCTATGCCTACAGAAAGAGAAATATCTGTTTCTTTTGTTTTTCTTGCAACACTTATCATAAAGGTTTCCTTAAAAATTGGTTTAATTTATTTATAATACATTTATTTTAATAAAACAATATGTTATATTTTCACCATGCAATATTACAATGAAATTCTCTGGATCGCGGCTCTTTTCGTAAACTTTGCGGTATTTCTTCTGTTTTACAGGTTCTCGGGAAAAACCGGACTGTTTATTTGGATCGGAATAGCCACCGTAATAGCCAATATCCAGGTTACAAAGCTTATAGATTTTTTCGGCTTTACCATAACCCTGGGAAACATTCTGTACGCCACCACATTCATGGCCACAGACCTTCTTTCTGAAAACTATTCCAAGGAAAGCGCCTCAAAATCCATCAAGGTGGGCTTCATTTCTTTTATCTGTATGATTATTCTTATGAAAATCAGTGTAATGTTCATACCTGCCGAAGCCGATTTTGTTTCCTCCAGCCTTAATACAATCTTTGATTTCATGCCGAGAATAAGCCTGGCAAGCCTTGCGGCTTTTGCGGTTTCCCAGTATCACGACGTATGGGCATACGATTTCTGGAAAAGGAAATTCCCTGAAACCAGATTCATTTTTATCAGAAACAACATGAGCACTGTCGTAAGCCAGCTGATAGACAGCACCATCTTTACTTTGGTGGCCTTTGCCGGGGTTTACGAGTTCAATGTATTGATTTCCATAATTTTATCCACCTGTATACTCAAATGGATAATTGCTGTTCTGGATACCGGATGCATTTATCTTGCTGCTGACTGGTACAGGAAAGGGAAGGTAAGAGAACTGTGACAGACGAAAAATCACTTGAATATATCAGAAACTTTACTGAATTTACCAATCATGTTTGCTGGGATCTGGAAACAAGAAATGCCGGCCGTGACGACCTCCAGCCATCCATCGAGCCCGAAAGCGGCCGTTTTCTCTCTTTTCTGGTAAGACTGACAGGGGCAAAACGGGTTCTTGAGCTTGGGTGCGGGGTAGCCAATTCCACAATTTGGCTTGCAGAAGCGGTAAAGGAAAACGGCGGAATACTCTATACTGTGGATAATCATCCCAGAACCTGGGCCGAAGCCTGCGAAAACATTGAAAATTCGGGTCTGAAGGAATATGTACGGATGTTTCATTCCGACGCGGAGACTGCCGTGGAAGGTTTTGTCAGGGACGGAGAAGTGTTTGACCTTATATTCCAGGACTGCGGAAAATATGTCTACACCCTGATCTACGACAAGGTGGCAGCTCTGTGCAGGAAAGGGGGAATCATAGTGGCAGACGACACCATGTTCTCCGTATGCGACGGGATCAGGAAAAACCTGGGACTCCATATGGACAGGTACAATAAGCAGATGTTTGCCGATAAAGCCTTTTTCTCAACCATGATACCCATCGGCCACGGAATGACTCTGAGCCTGAAGCTCTGAATCAGGTACGTCCTATGAGTTCGTACAGCATTTCCTTGGTCAACTCCACATAAAGAGGCCTTCCGTGGGGACATCTGGCCACAGGCATGGCAAATACCTTTCTGATTAATTCCACAGCCTTGTCATAATCTATCCTGTCTCCCGATTTGATTGATTTCTTGCATGCGGCTCTGGCATAGAGCTCTGTCTTGATATTTTCTATATTTCCCTGCTGGGAGACTATAAGCTCAAGCACATCGTTTTTCAGTTCAAAGAAAGAAGTGGGCATGGCATCTATGTAGAGTGCACCGCTTTCATCCTTTTTTATGAAAATCCCGATCTCCTCATACAGAGGAATATTCTTTTCTATCATCTCCCTTACATCACACTCTTCATTCAGATAAAAGGGGAGCAGAAGTGGCTGGATATTGTCCTTTTCTTCCAGAAAACTGTTATAGAAAAATCGCTCCTGACTGGCATGCTGATCGATTATATAGAGGGTTCCGGCTTTTTCACAGAGCAGGAAACAGTCAAAAATCTGTCCCATGTACCTGAATTCCGGCCCCTTGAAATCAAAGTCCGGAACATCCGGCCTGTTTTTCAGCAGCTTCTTTTCAGGTACCGATTCCCTGATTCCGGCAAAGGAACTGCTGTCAGTATTATACCGGAATGCGGAAACTTTTTTCTC
>JAZNLX010000227.1:0-1543 GCA_045579325.1 Spirochaetia bacterium | reverse complement strand
GCTCCGTTGTAATGATATTCAGCCTTGAGATGTCCAAGGAGCAGCTCGGACAGAGACTCCTTTCCTCGCAGGCAAGGGTTGAATCCTCCAAACTTCAGAGAGGAGCCCTGGACAAGAAGGATTGGGACAGGGTAAACCTTGCTCTTGATGAAATGCAGAAGGCAAAGATCTTCATAGATGATACACCGGGAATCTCTCTTATCGAGATCAGGAACAAGTGCAGAAGGCTCAAGGCCGAAAAGGGGCTGGACCTCATAGTTATCGACTACCTTCAGCTCATGAGTTCCCCTGAAAAGAGTGATAACCGTCAGGTTGAGATCTCTGCCATTTCCAGAAATCTCAAGCTCCTTGCAAGAGAGATGGACTGCCCGGTCATCGCCCTTTCACAGTTATCCCGTGCACCGGAACTGAGAACCGACCACAGACCGAACCTGGCAGACCTTCGTGAATCCGGAGCAATCGAGCAGGATGCCGACGTGGTTATGTTCCTTTACAGGGATGATTACTACAACAAGGAGAACTCAGAGAAGCCGGGAGTCTGCGAGATCAATATCGCAAAGAACCGTTCGGGCCCGACTGATACAGTGGAACTCACCTGGGTTTCCAGATACACCAAGTTCAGTGATATGGCATAAGGGAGAAAACTTATGAAATTTGACAAAGGTAAAACGAAGGATTACTACCTTTTTACCACCGATGTTGAAAACGTTTTTATAAATGAATATATGACTGAGGCCCCGGGAGACTATGTCAAAGCCTATCTCTACGGCCTCTTTTCATCAGAGCACGGCATAGAGATCAAGACGTCTCTTATGGCTGAAGTTCTGAGAATGGATGAGGACCGCTTAAGAGAAGCCTGGGAATACTGGGAAAGGATGCACGTAGTAGAGATCGAGGAAGGTGAAGATGGAGCAACCATAAGATTCCTTAATCTCAGAGAACAGTTCTACAAGGGAAGCGATCAGGCAGAGCCTGCAGCTTCTGAAACTGAAGACCTCACTGAACCCGCTCCGGACCGCAGCCTCAGGGAACTGGCTGAAGCAGGAGAGGCTCTCGTAGGAAGGCCACTGAACGGCAAGGAGCTTCAGGAGGTTGCTTCATGGCTTAAAGACCTTAACCTCTCAAAGGATGCTATACTTAAAGCTATAGACCACTGCGCTGAGACGGGCAAGAACAATATTGCCTATGTCTCCAAGATGCTCATGGGCTGGGATAAGGAAGGCCTTAAGTCAGAAGCGGACGTAAGGGACTATCTGGACAGGATATCCGAGAGACAGGGTGTGTACAGACGTATCCTGAATTCCCTGGGACTCAGAAGAAACATCACCCAGGCCGAGAAAAAGCTTGTGGACAGCTGGATGGATGACATGCACTTCGAAATGGAAAGGATCCTGGAAGCCTGCGAAAAGGCCAGCTTCACTCAGAGCCCTAATCTGAGATATGTGAACAAGGTCCTTGAAAACTGGAAGCAGGAGGCGGATTCCTTCGGAAGAGATGTCAACCAGAGGGTGACCGTTACACAGAACACTCTTAACAAGTATTA
>JAZNLX010000226.1:0-10672 GCA_045579325.1 Spirochaetia bacterium | reverse complement strand
GGCTTGAAGGGCTTACCATCTACAAGTACAGGCTTCAGGGAAACGGTAATCTGGTCAGGGATTACGCTTCGGGAGAAAAAAAGTTTACGCATAAAGATATAAAATAGGTAAAGAAATGAGAATTTTAGTTAAAATCGGCAGTGCGCTCATCAGTCAGGACAATCAGATCAACTATAATTTCATCAGCAGAAAAGTAAAGGAAATGTCAGCTCTCAAAGCCAGAGGACACGAGATTATCCTGGTTTCATCAGGTGCCGTGGCGGCAGGCATGGAGCTCCGGGGCATCACCGAACGACCGAAGGACACCCTTCATCTCCAGATGCTTTCGGGAATGGGGCAGGTAAACCTTATCAAGTATTACAAGGACTTTTTCAGGGAGAACAACCAGTTTATAGCCCAGGTGCTTGTAACACACCACAATTTTGACAAGGAAAAGGAAGTTCAGACCCTCATGACAGTTCTGGATGCCTATCTCAACGAGGGAACCATCCCTATCATCAACGAGAACGACATTGTGGACAAGACAGAGCTTGAAGGGGCAAACTATTTTTCAGATAACGATATACTGGCCGCCGTGGTTTCTGTAAACCTGAAAGTGGATCTTACGGTTATCCTCACTGATGTGGACGGACTTTTTGCAGATAATCCCAAGGAAAATCCCCAGGCCCGCTTCTTTGACGAAGTTGATGAAATCACCGAAGAAATCTACCGTATGTCCGAGCACGGAAAATCATATCTGGGGCTGGGCGGCATGAAATCCAAGGTCAAGGCAGCCGAAATGGCTACAGATAAAGGGATTCCGGTTATTGTTGCAAACGGAAACAGATCCCTGGTTGACATAATCGACGGAAAGGTCAGAAGAACCTTTTTCAGTCCATAGGAGATAAAGTATGATAATTGTACTTCTGGTGATTTCAGCCTTGATACCGGTTGCTGCAGCGGTTCTGTTCTATCTTCTTGAAAAAAAGACAAACTGGAACAAGCTGCCCTATATCTACAGACAGATTTTTGTGGGTGTGGTTTTCGGACTTCTGGCTTGTCTGGCCACTCATTTCGGAATTACCACCAACGGGGTCGTGCTTAATGTAAGAAACGCTTCCCCCCTGATTGCCGGTCTGCTTTTCGGAGGTCCGGCCGGAATAATTGCAGGTATTATCGGAGGTTTACACCGTTACGTGGTGGCATTTTTCGGCATCGGAGTCTACTCTCAGGTTGCATGTTCGGTGGCTACTGTCTGTGCCGGTATTTTCGGTGCACTCAGCCGCAAGTTCATTTTTGAGAACAAGCGTTCCTCCTGGTTGTACGGTCTTCTCATAGGAACCTCCACCGAAGTATTCCACATGATTCTTCTCTTCATCACCAAGGCTGACGATCTCAACAGAGCTTTTGAAGTGGTATATATCTGTTCTCCGCCCATGATTATTGCCACAGCCTCTTCAGTAATGCTGGCAGAGTGGATTATCGTGCTTATCAAGAATGAAAAATCTGAAACAAAAGGGGAGCCTCCCATTACACAGACTTTCCAGACAACATTGCTGATTTCCATCATCATAGCTTTCGGAATGACCAGCTTTTTCACATTCAGCCTCAACTCCAGAATCGCGGAACAGAATACCTACCGTGTTCTTATGGATAACGTGAAAAGCATCGAAGCAGGTGTAAATGACAATACGGAATCCTTTCTCAGGAAATACAACTACTGGATTGCAACGGAATTCAACTTGGCACCGGAAATGAACAATGAGGTCTTCAAGGAAATCTGTTCCAGGTACAATGTTCCGGAAATCTATATTGCCGACCGCAGCGGAAGATTTATCTATACCACAAATCTCAAGACCTTCATGAACAACTACACAAACTACCGGAGTCTTCTTGGATTTAAAGATGTTATCTGGGGAAAGGAACCTGACAGTGTGGGGGCATATGAAGCCTCTTTTCATAACAGCAATGTGTTCAGGAAGTATGTGGCCACCAAGCTGAAGGACGGAGGAATGGTTATCGTAGGTTATGACCTTACATTCCTGATCAGCGAGGTAAATTTCAACATCAGGGAATCGGCCCGCAACAAGCTGGTGGGAAAAACCGGTTATCTCATGGTGGTGGATCCAAGCGGAAACATAGTAAGCCACGGCAGGGATGCCGGTGAAAAAAATATTGCAGAGCTGGGAATAAGTCCCGAAACACTGCACGTAAACGAGGTTTTTGAAACAAATCTTTACGGCGAAAAGGTTTTTTATATGTACGGCCTCTTTTCGGTAGCCTCCAAGTATTATTACGTGGTTGCTGTCTATCCGGAAAAGGAAGCCCTTTTCTCCATGAATCTTTCAATATATATGGGTATTTTTACCGAGATACTTATCTTTACCATGCTGTTCGTCCTTGTTTACATGCTGATAAAGAATGTAATCATAAACAATATCCATAAGATAAACTCCTCTCTCGCCAGAATTACCGGCGGAAATCTCAACGAGGTGGTGGATGTCAGGGCCAACCGGGAATTTGCTTCCCTCTCCGACGACATCAACTATACGGTGGATACCCTGAAGAAATATATTGCGGAGGCAGAGACCAGGATCGACAAGGAACTGGAATTTGCCAAATCTATCCAGCTTTCCGCCTTGCCTAATGTATTCCCTCCGTTTCCTAACCGGGATGATTTCGACATATTTGCAACTATGGATACTGCCAAGGAAGTGGGAGGAGACTTCTACGATTTCTATCTTCTGGAAAACAACAAGCTGGGTTTCCTTATTGCCGACGTTTCGGGAAAGGGAATTCCTGCCGCCATGTTCATGATGACAGCCAAGACCATCATCAAGAGCTACGTGGAATCAGGGATGGAGGTGGATCAGGTATTTACCAATGCCAACGCTAAGCTGTGTGAAGGAAACGAGGCAGGTATGTTTGTTACCGCCTGGCTGGGAATCGTCGATCTCAGGACCGGAATCCTCACATATGCCAATGCAGGGCACAATCCTCCCCTTATCAGGCATAAGAACGGAAAGTTTGATTATCTCAAGACCAGGGCCAATTTTGTCCTTGCCGGCATGGAAGGGGTAAGGTACCGCAAGCATGAACTCAGGCTCAGTCCCGGAGACGAAATCTTTATCTATACCGACGGCGTAACCGAAGCAACCGATGTTAACAACCAGCTTTACGGCGAGGATAGGCTGCTCAGCGTCATAAACACAAATCCTGACGAGGGAGTGGAAAGCAGGCTCAGGAATATCAAGGTTTCTATCGACAGCTTTGCCGGAGAAGCAGACCAGTTCGACGACATAACCATGCTGTCCGTCAAGCTCAAGTACTTTGCCGGAGAGGAGAGCATCCTTACAAGTCCCGACCCGGATGCCACAAAGAGCGTGCTGGACTACATGTACCGCAGAACCAAGCTGGCGGAGCTTCCTCTGAAGGTAAGGAACAGAGTGCAGGTTACTGTGGATGAAATCTATTCCAACATTCTCATGTACAGCGGCGCAGATTATGCCGAGGTTTCCTGTGCATCCGAGGAAGATACCTTTACTCTGGTTTTCAGGGACAACGGGGTACCGTACAATCCGCTGGAGAAGGAGGATCCCGACGTGACACTCTCTGCCGAGGAGCGGAGAATAGGCGGACTGGGAATATTCATGGTCAAAAAAATGGCATCTGATATCTCATACGATTTTGCAGACGGACAGAACATACTTAAAGTCAGTTTTCTGGCTGCAGAACCATCAGAGGGGGTAAGTAAATGAAAGAGCTTACAACTGCTGCCTTGACAGAGAATATAGGGCAGGTTACCGATTTTGTAAACAGTATTCTGGAAACTGTAGAATGTCCCATGAAACGGCAGGTTCAGATTGATATTGCCATTGACGAGCTTTTCGGCAATATTGCCCATTATGCCTACGGAGATGGGACCGGGGATGTGACGGTACAGGTTAAGGCCGGCCCCTCTTCTGCCTCAATTACCTTCATAGACGGCGGTATTCCGTACAACCCTCTGGAAAAGGAGGATCCCGATGTGACACTCTCTGCCGAGGAACGGAAAATAGGCGGTCTGGGAATATTCATGGTCAAAAAAATGGCTTCTGATATCATCTATGAATACAAAGACAGCAGGAATATCCTTACTGTAGTCTTTGATTTCTGACATTTGATTGACTTTCGGTAAAAATTTGGTTATATATTAAGTATCGGATCCTGCGGGTTCGCCCTAAGGAGATGATTCAGACAGTGACGGCTCTAACCCCGATGGTATAAAAACCGGAGGATCAGATAACCGGGAAATTATTTTTCTTTTATCTGTACTCGCTTCCTGTCCGTATTTTTTTAACGGAGAAAAAGAGATGTACGATCCAAAATCAAGTAAAGCAGAAGAATTCATCAATCACGAGGAAATTCTTGAAACCCTGGCTTTTGCAGATGCAAAAAAAAGCGACAGGGAATATGTAAGTTCTGTTATCGACAAGGCAGAAAAGTGCAAGGGACTTACCCACAGGGAGGCGCTTGTCCTGCTGGACTGCGATATTCCTGACCAGAACGAAAGAATCTTTACCCTTGCAAAGAAAATAAAGGAAGAAATCTACGGCAACAGAATCGTAATGTTTGCCCCTCTCTACCTTTCCAATTACTGCATTAACGGCTGTATCTACTGTCCGTACCATGCAAAGAACAAGACTATTCCGAGAAAGAAGCTTACCCAGGAGGAAATCCGCCGGGAAGTTATTGCACTTCAGGATATGGGCCACAAGAGACTTGCCCTGGAAATGGGCGAAGATCCGCGGAACAATACCATGGAATATCTGCTGGAGTGTATCGATACTATATATTCCATCAAGCATAAGAACGGTGCAATCCGCCGTGTGAATGTAAACATTGCGGCCACCACAGTAGAAAACTACAGAAAGCTCAAGGAAGCCGGAATCGGAACCTATATCCTTTTCCAGGAAACCTACAACAAGAAGGAATACGAAAGACTCCATCCTACAGGACCTAAAAGCGACTATGCATACCATACAGAGGCCATGGACAGAGCCATGGACGGAGGAATCGACGATGTAGGCTGCGGTGTTCTCTACGGACTCAGCACATACCGTTACGACTTTGTGGGACAGCTCATGCATGCCGAACATCTGGAAGCTGCAAAAGGAGTAGGGCCTCACACAATCAGCGTACCTAGAATCCGCCCTGCAGATGATATCAATGCAGAGGATTTCCCTGATGCAATTTCCGACGACACATTCGAAAAGCTTGTTGCGGTTCTCAGAATAGCAGTTCCTTACACAGGAATCATCATTTCCACAAGAGAGAGCAAGAAGGCAAGGGAAAGAGTTCTGGCTGTGGGCGTTTCCCAGATCAGCGGCGGTTCAAGAACCAGCGTAGGGGGCTACACCACCGAGGAAAGACACGATGAAACAGCACAGTTCGATGTAAACGATACCAGAACCCTGGATGAGGTAATGCAGTGGCTTCTGGAGCTTGGTTACATCCCAAGCTTCTGTACAGCCTGCTACCGTGAAGGAAGAACCGGAGACAGGTTCATGTCTCTGGCCAAGAACGGACAGATTGCAAACTGCTGTCTTCCTAATGCCCTCATGACACTGAAGGAGTATCTGGAAGACTATGCTTCTGCCAGAACCCAGGAGCTGGGAGAAAAGGTAATCAGGACCCAGGTGGAAAACATCAAGTCAGACAAGGTCCGCTCCATTGCCAAGCAGTATCTTGAAGCACTTCATGACGGAAAGAGAGATTTCCGCTTCTGACATACAAAAAAATAAAGAATACGGAGCCGGGTTGAAAACCTGGCTTTTTTTTGCATCTGATGCAAAAAAAAAAGAGCTGCATTTCTGCAGCTCCCCCTTTTGAATGTTTCAATATTCCATTACTGCTGTAACGGCATTACGATAACATATGGTTCGTCAGTCCAGTCGCGGTCAATATCCAGCTTGAGATCTGTTCCTTCAAGTTCCTTTGTGAAAGCATAGAATCTCTGTGTATCATCGCATCTGAAAGAAAGTTTAAGACCGAGTCCCTCTTTTTCCAGCTTGATATCCTTTGCTCCGTCCTTGAAATCATAAATCAGGTCTCCGCTTTTTGAATCAAAAAGTTTTACACTCTGGTCTTCATAGATAACCCAGAGAGCATCCCAGTTTGCATCAAGCCATTTTCCCACAGGAAAAACTTCAAGAGCAGCAGGTGTTTCCACGATTACGACTTCTTCCTCGACAACAACTGCTTCATCACTTGTCTTGCAAGAGAAGAAACAGAACATAAGAGCAATAACTGTAACTAAAACAAGCGCTTTTTTCATATTAAACTCCTTTTATACCTTATCGGATAATTTGTTCTTAACTTTAATATAACAATATTGATAATCATACGGCAAGAAAGTATAATAAAATTGCATATTTCAATGGAAGCGGAGTGAAAATCTCCCGCGGACGCGCCACCGTGAAAGGCAACGGACGTACTTTTACCACTGGGAAACCGGGAAGGTGTACATCCGGTTGGATCAATCCTGAAGCCTCAAGCCGGGAAACTTTGGTATGCTTAAAGATTGGGCTTCGCGAACTGAGCCGGAATCTCAGGGCAGTCACCACCTGTCTTTCGGCTTCTTTTCTCAGCCAGAAAAGGAGTAAATCTTGAAAAAATTTATTTTGTTTTCTCTGCTTGCAATTTGTCCTTTCCTGAGTTTTTCGGAAGAAAGGGCAGATCTGAAAGTTGTGGTTACAGCCACCAGAGATGAAAAGAGCATTACCGAAGTTCCGGCAGACATTACGGTAATCAAAGGGGAGCAGCTTGAACACAGGAGCATAGTTCAGGCTCTTGAGAACTTTGCCGGTGTTTCGGTTTCCACCTTCAACGGAAACAGCTCCCAGGCTGTGGTATCCATGAGAGGCTTCGGAGAGAATTCCCACGGAAGGGTATTGGTGCTGGTGGACGGTATCAGGCAGAACAATCCCGATATGTCGGGAACAGACTGGATTTCCATTCCTTCTTCGTCCATCGACAGGATCGAGATCATGCAGGGGGGCTCCTCCGTCCTCTACGGCAGCAATGCGGTGGCCGGAGTAATCAGTATCTTTACCAAGAAGGCCTCCCCGGAAAAAAAGGGAACAGCCCATGCCGAGGCTTCCGTAACCTCTTTCGGAGGGCATTCGGAAAAATGGTATGTATCGGGCGGTGGAGAGAAGCTAGCCGTCTCTCTTTCCGGTAATGTGGAAAATTCAGAGGGCTGGCGGGACAGAAGCGCATACGACCTCAAACAGCTCTCTTCCGGACTTACATACAACGGAGAAAAGCTGGACGGTACAGCATACCTGTCTTTCTTTTCCTCAGAATATGAAATGCCGGGAGCATCCCTGAAGGATATGTATGATGAAGACCCGAAAAAAGCTGCAAATTATTTTGACGAGGCAGCGCTTTCAGGATTTTCTGCTTCGGTATCTATGGATTATTCCGCTTCGGAACAGTTTAAGCTGAAGTTTACCGGAGGCTGGAGACATAAGGAAAACGAGAGCGATATGGAATCCTGGTTTTCCTGGACGGATACGGAAATAGATTCACTCTATTTATCCCCTTCGGCAGTCATTACCTTCAGTAAGGATTCATTCAAGGATACATTGACTTTAGGGGCAGATTTTTATTCCGACACCCTGGTTTCCGTTGGATACGGAGACAGAGGCCGGAATACGGAGCTCCGTGATAATGAGGTAAGCAAGCTTTCGGGCGGTTTCTTTGCCTTGAATGAGCTCAGGCTTCTTGATGATTCCCTGACCCTGATGCTTGGTGCCAGGGTTGACCGGGAAACACTGAAAGGGGATTTCGGTGCAGCCTCCCTTGCCGAAGATGACGAAACAACCTTTACACCGGTTTCTGTTACAGCAGGAATAAACTACCTTTTCCCGGATACCAGCAATGCTTATTTCAGGTATGACCGGGTCTACAGAACACCGTTTACCGACGAGCAGGTGAACTATCAGGGGTACGGAGAAGGCTTCAACAGCGAACTTGATCCCGAATACGGTCACTCCTTTGAAGCGGGGCTGAATTATAACGGTATCAGAACTCTTTCCTTGGACTTGTCCGGTTATCTCCTTTTCATGAAGGACGAAATAGCTTACAGCAACATAAACTTCAGGAACGAGAACCTGAATGACACCCTCCATTACGGTCTTAATGCCAAAGGAGTTTTTTCTCCGGCCGGATATTTCTCGGTTACTGCAAACTACAGCTGGAATGTGGCGGAATTCATGGCCGGCGAATATGACGGAAACAGGGTTCCGCTGGTCCCTGAACATAAATTTGTGCTGATGCCGCAGGTTGATTTTCCATGGGGGCTTTCTCTGGTCGCAGATCTGGTGTACACCGGAAAATATTATATAGGGCAGGATTATGCAAATGATCTGGATTCCTGCGATTCACACTTCCTTACAGGGCTCACTGTCAGATACCGGATTTCAGGACCCTGCAATGCATCTCTCTATGCCCGGGTGAACAATATGTTTGATGTAGAATATGCATCCTCTGCATATGTGGGGTATGACAGCATGTATAATCCGGTGGAATCCTACTATGCCGGTGCCGGCAGGGAGATCGTGCTCGGGGGCTCATTATCCTACTGAAATCCCGATTTTTCTTTTTTATAATTTTCTCGGTTCTTTTCCATGGGGTGCTTCTGTATGCCGTACTGGAATATGAATCGGGAAACAGTTCCTCCTCCGTCAGCTTCAGTGTGTCTGAAAAAAAGGTGACAGTTCATGAAATACCGGAGCAGGAGGAACATCTTCCCGAAAAACAGATTAAGAATCAGGAAAAAATTCCCATGCAGAAAGTGACGGAACCGGCTGCCTCAGAAACAGGCTTTGAATCAGATATGCCTGAAAAACAGGGGGAAGCCGAAATCTTTTTTCCCCCCGCCGTTATCGGGGATATGAAGCCGGTCTATCCTCAGGCTGCAGTCAGTAAAGGGCTTGAGGGGGATGTGGTTATTCAGCTATACGTGGATGAACGGGGCAATCTTATCCGGACTGAAATAAAGCACTCTTCAGGACACAGACTTCTGGACCGGGCAGCCGTAAGGGAGGCAGAAAAATGCAGCTTCAGGCCGGGTCGCAGAAACGGTATTGCCGTGGGGGGCAGTATGACAGTGGAGATTCAGTTCAGGCTCGGAGATTGATTATCTGCGGCGGAAGGCTCCCGTAAAAAGGATGAGAATGGTGTAGAGCTCAAGTCTTCCCGCCAGCATCAGGAAAGAAAGGAAAAACTTGATTCCGCTGCTGAAGAAACCGTAATTTTCCATAGGGGAGATCATTCCGAATCCCGGACCCACATTTCCGATTGTGGTTATTGCCGCAGAAACAGAGGTAACAAAATCGTATCCTCCGGTGGATATTATCAGAGCAGACAAAGCGGTTACGGTTATATAGAGCAGTATGAAGCTTGTAACACTGAGAGTTGTTGATTGCTTGATGGTGGTATCGTTATCCCTGAGGATAAAGACTCCCTTTGGTCTGAGCAGCTGCTTGAATTCCGTAAAAAACTGCCTGAATACAATTGTGTGCCTGATAATCTTGATTCCTCCCGAGGTGGAACCTGCACATCCGCCTGAAAACATGAGTATGAGGAGTACAATCCGTGCCGTAGTCGGCCAGTCTGCATAATCGGCCGATGAAAAGCCCGTTGTGGTCATTATGGAAATGGCCTGGAAACTGCCGTGTCTCAGGCAATCAACCAGGGAATAGTGATTTCCGCTGTAGAGCGATGCTGCGATAATCAGGGCCGCTGCAATGAAAACCGAAGTGTATACCTTGAATTCCGTATTGTTTCTGAGAACCTTGGTATTTCCTGTTATAAGCCTGTAATAGAGTACGAAATTTACTCCTCCCGCAAACATGAACAGGGTTATTATCAGATCTATCGGAAGAGAATTATAGGAACTTATCCCTTCATTCCTTATGGAAAATCCACCGGTGGAAACAGTTCCCATGGAGTGTGTTATGGCATCAAACCAAGGCATTCCCGCAAATTTAAGCAGAAGCATTTCCCCGAATGTCAGAATTATGTATATATACCACAGAATTCTTGCAGTTTCGGCAATTTTCGGCATTATCTTCTGAGTCGAAGGACCTGTGGTTTCTGCTTTTGTCATGTTTACCGTTCCAATTCCGATCAGAGGGAAAATTGCAACCGTAAGTATGACGATTCCCATACCGCCCATGAAATGGGTGGTGCTTCTCCAGAAAAGGAGGCTTTTCGGAAAGGACTCCACATCTCCGAATACAGTGGCCCCGGTAGTGGAAAGTCCCGACATGGTTTCAAAGAATGCATCTGCCGGAGATGCTGTCACACCTGAAAGATAAAAGGGAACAGAGCCTGCGACAGTAGATACTAACCACAGGGAAGCAACCAATATGAAGCTGTCCTTAAGTGAAAGCCTGTTGTGTCTGAGTCTGCGGCAGCAAAGGTAAATAAAAATAGCAACCAGCATTGCGGTGCTGATTGAAATTCCGAAATTTGCGGCCATATCTGTTTCTCCGAAATAGAATGCCCACAGCAGGGATGGAATCTGTGCTGCCGCAACTGCCGCGAGAAGAATGGAAATGACCTTGAAAATAAGCTTTATATTCATTTTTTATGACAAAATATTCTGAACCTTATCTATATTGTCCTTTTTGACCAGAAGGAT
>JAZNLX010000225.1:0-1826 GCA_045579325.1 Spirochaetia bacterium | reverse complement strand
CCACAAGGATCAGCTGCCAGCCTGTTGTATTCATGGCGGTGCCGGGAAAATCAAAGATTACATTCATGGCAACAACAATGCCCATTACCTCCAGAGGTATTCCGAGCTGAGTGAAGGCTATGGTATATCCCATCAAGGCACCGCCTGTAACAGGAGGGACGGCAATGGACAGCAGTAAATTAGTTATAAATCCCGTAATTACCCAGGTACCGGTAACCTGGATTCCGTACATCTGGGCAAATCCCAGTTCCATGACACATAAAAATGGAAACATGCTCGGCTTGAACATTACCTGACCCAGAGGAAGTCCGAACTCCGCAAGTCTCTTGTCTATTCCCAGCTTTGTATGTGAATCCCTGAGATTTGTGGAAAAGGCAGCTGCGGAGGAGGCTGTTGTAAGGCAGATAAGAAAAACCGGCAGAATCTTCCGGGCAAGGAGGATTACCGATACCTTTTTCCTGACAGCAATCCATACCAGCATGAACAGGACAAACATAATAAACATCATGAATACAAGAAAAATCATCAACCAGAAATCAAGCAGCTGACTGAATTTATCGGTTATTATCATATTGGTAAAGATTACGAATATGACATACGGAAGCAATGCGGAAAGTCCTCCCATCACCATGGACATCACAGAAGCCAGCTGTCCCACCAGATTGAACACAGCATTGACCTTGGCAGACAGAATCAGCATGGCAATACCAAGAATCATCGAAATAAACATTATCTGCAGAGCATTTCCGGTTATAAACGGCTGGAACAGGTTTGAAGGCACTATATCAAACAAAAGCTTGATTATCTGGGAATAATCGGAATTACCGCCCGTTCCCGGAGAGACATTGTAAAACAGCAGACAGATTCCGGTACAAACCAGCCCGGACAACATCAAATAAACGAAGATTACGGAAACAGTTTTCCTTCCTACCCTGCCAAAGGTTTCAATATTACCCATGGAGCAGATACTCCCGAGAATGGAGAGAAAAATAAAAGGACCTGAAACCGCACTTATGAGACCTATGAATTTTTCGCCCAGAGGTGTAAGCAGCAGCTCTGATACAGGTTTTCCTATATTTTCGGGAAGTATGGATATGAGGCTTCCTGCCACCACCGCCATCAGTATTGCGATAAGCATCCTGCAGGTCTGGGAAACAGGCTTTTTCTTAGGGATGAAAACCATATAGTTCCTGCCGTTCTTGTAGCTCCATACAGGTGCCATTCCCATTTCTGCAAGAAGACTGTTTATCAGGACCTGTTCGGATTCTCCCTTATCCAGGGGATTGAAGCTTTTTCCTTCCGTAACGATTTCTATCCTCAAAGCTGAAAACTGTCTGAAAAGCCTGAGCCTGAAACTCTTTTCCTCCCCGAATTCAGACTGATATTCCAGCAGCATTTCCTCGAAGGCAAGCTTTATTCTGAGAGCTTCACGCTGTTCCACCTTTGAATCCGAAAGAAAAGTACCAACCTTTCTGACAGAGGAATCAATATCCTGATTTGAAAAAGTATACTGTAACCTGTTCAGCAATGGACACCCCCTGAAAATTTACCGTAAGCTGTATCTAATATATCACAATCCGGTTCAAAACACAATTAAATTATCCCTGTGTGATTTTATCACTGACGACTTCTGTTTTTTTCTGTATATTGGAATCATAGAAAACAAGGAGGACAATATGTCAGTTTTAAATATCAACAAAGAAAATTTCCAGAGTGAAGTAGTAAAGTCAGACAAGCCGGTTCTGGTGGATTTCTGGGCAACCTGGTGTGCACCCTGCAGAATGGTTTCCCCTATCGTGGATGAAATTGCAAAAGAAAGACCTGAT
>JAZNLX010000224.1:0-2391 GCA_045579325.1 Spirochaetia bacterium | reverse complement strand
TTGCAAAAGAAAGACCTGATATCAAGGTATGCAAGGTAAATGTGGATATCGAGCCTGAGCTGGCTGCACAGTTCGGTATCATCAGTATCCCTACACTGCTCTACATCAAGGATGGAAAGATTGTGGACCAGATGACAGGAGCAAGGGCAAAAGGAACTATCCTCGCCATGCTTAAATAATCACAGGGAATCCCGGACAGCCTCCAGCCCTCCCTTATCCAGGACTGATACGGTACCCCGGGAAACCTTCACCAGCCCCTCGCTCTGGAAGTACCGGAGCATGCGGGTTATCACCTCCCGATGGGACCCCAGATGGTTTGCAATGGTCTCATGGGTTATCTTCAGATCGTCAGATTCCTCTATCTCTATCTCCTCCAGCAGAAAAGCAGCAACTCTCTTGTCCATGCTTTTCCACATGATCTGTTCCACAAGCCACATTACCTCCGTGAACCTGGAAGCCATAAGCTCATTGGTATAGTTTGCCACAGGTGCCGATTCCTTCATTATTTCCTTATAGACATCGGCCGGAATAAGCCAGAATTCGGTATCCTTCTCTGCCTCTATGGTTACATCGAACTGAATGGAATTCATTATGCAGGATGCAGACAGGATACAGATATCAAGCTCGAAAAGACGATAGACCGTTACCTCTCTCCCCTCTTCGGAAAGGATGTATATTCTCAGCTGACCGCTTCTGATAAGGAGCAGACCGGTACAGTCCTCCTTGCCATTGTAGATTATCTTTCCTCTTTCTGCCTTTCTTACCGAAACACTGCCCAGGATCCGTTTCTGCTGGGCCGGTGTAAGTTTATCCCATACCGGGAAGCTGCTCTGAAATTCCATACGGATATTATACTCCAACAATATTCTATTATCAACCGAAGAAAAAATCAGATTATGTGATTTCATCACTGAAAACCGGACAGATTATTGTTATATTTAAGGTAGATCAATCAAGGAGGTCTTGTATGATGAAACAGTATAAGTGGCTCAGAACAGTTCTTTTTACTGTGGGCGGTGTCCTTTTCGGACTTGGATATTATCATCTGGCCGGTTGCAGCGGCAACTGCGCGATAACAGCTTCACCATGGACTGCCATGATTTATATGGGTCTTCTCGGTTGGTTGTTATCAGTATTTTTCGGAAAAGGCTGCGGTAAGGGATGCAGTACATAATATCGTTTCTTGAAGGTATCATCACCTTTATATCTCCTTGTCTTCTCCCCATGCTTCCGGTTTACATTTCCTACTTTGGGGGAGGAGGTGAAAGGAGTACGGGGAAGACATTGAAGGGAGCCCTGGGCTTTGTGACCGGCTTTACAATTGTGTTTGTGGTCATGGGAGCATTGGCCGGTACTGCCGGAGGCTTCCTGAGGGAGCATCAGACTGCGGTGAACCTAGTTTCCGGCCTGGTGGTGATATTCTTCGGAATGAGCTTTCTCAGCATATTCCGCTTTACCCTTTTCAGAGGCAGCGGCAAGTCCTTTTCCGCCGGATATGCAGGCTTCTTTCCGGCCATGCTGTTCGGTATCATTTTCTCGGTGGGATGGACTCCATGTGTTGGGGCTTTCCTGGGATCGGCTCTCATGCTGGCATCTCAGCAGGGACATGCCACAGAAGGAATACTGATGCTTGCCGCCTATTCCCTGGGACTGGGAATTCCGTTTGTACTGAGTGCCGTGATGATAGATTACCTTAAATCCGCCTTTGATTTCATAAAAAGGAACTACGGAATCATAAACAGAATCTGTGCTTTCATGCTGATCCTGACAGGTATACTGATGGCTACGGGAACCTTGGGCAGGCTTCCGGGAATGTCAGGTTAAGGAGATGGAATGAAAAATAAAAAAATGCTTCTGATAACAGCCGCCGCTCTGGTTCTGCTGCTGACAGCCTCAACATACATATATTCAGGTCTCAAGGAAAAAACCCACATGCCGGAGCAGGCCATAAGCACACCGGCCCACGAAACAGGCAAGGAGGAAAAAAATCCTACCCCTTTCTTCACGGTGTATGACAGATCGGGAAAAAGGGTTCATTTTGCCGACTTTGCCGGAAAACCCACTGTCCTTAACTTCTGGGCAAGCTGGTGCGGTCCGTGCCGTATGGAAATGCCGGACTTTGATGCTGTGTACCGGGAACTGGGCAAGGATGTGAATTTCATGATGGTAAACATGACGGACGGCACCAGGGAAACGGTGGAAAAAGCATACCGGCTGGTTTCGGAGCAGGGCTTCTCCTTTCCGGTATTCTATGACAAGGATATGGATGCAGCCCGGAGCTACGGTGTCAGTTCCCTCCCTGCAACTTATTTCATAGACAAGGACGGAAATGTGATTGCACGGGCCATGGGGGCCATAGACAGCAATATTCTCAGACAGGGAATAGGTATG
>JAZNLX010000223.1:0-12763 GCA_045579325.1 Spirochaetia bacterium | reverse complement strand
GGGATTGGGTAGTCGATACCTTCAGGGTTACAGTTTGTATCTACGATAGCCACGATAGGAATATGACATTTTCTTGCTTCTGCAACTGCGATAGCTTCTTTCTTTGTGTCAATGATGAAGATTGCTCCCGGGAGATCCTTCATGTCCTTGATACCGCAGAGGTTTTTCTCGAGTTTTACCTTTTCCTTGAGAAGAAGAGCAACTTCCTTCTTTGTAAGGCTTTCGAATGTGCCGTCAGTTTCCATCTTTTCGATTTTCTTGAGGCGAAGAATTGATTTTTTGATTGTAGCGAAGTTGGTGAGCATACCACCGAGCCATCTGTTGTTGACATAATACATGCCACATCTTTCGGCTTCTTTCTGAACTGCAAGCTGAGCCTGCTTTTTTGTTCCGATGAAAAGAACTGTCTTTCCGTCTTTTACTGTTGATCTGATAAACTCATAAGCATCTTTGATTGCTGTGATGGTTTTCTGAAGATCGATGATGTGAATTCCGTTGCGTTCTGCAAAAATGAACTTCTTCATTCTTGGATCCCAACGTTTTGTCTGATGTCCGAAATGAACACCGGATTCCAGCAGGTTTTTCATTGTAACTACTGCCATTTTTTCCTCCTAAATTTACGGTGCTTTCACCGTTCCGTCTCTTTTTCTCGCGTCTCGCCCGGAAATTCAGGGTCCGACCGGATAATAATTTTTCTGTATTATAGTAAAAAACTTTCTTAATGGCAACCCTATAACGTTACTGTATGAGCCATTAATTTTTTCAATCAGCAGAGCTCCCTTGTGCTGTATGCGGTAAGCCCCGGCCGCTCCTTCCCATTCTCCGGTGGAAAGGTACCATTTTATTTCCTCTTCCGAAAGGGGAGCCATCTTTACGGAGGTGGTATCCGAGTCCGAGAGAATCTGTCCGGTGCTCCTGTTCATGAACGCCACACCCGATAGTACCAGATGCTCCCGGCCCGACAGCCTTCTGAGGAAGCTTTCCGCTTCGGTTATGTCCCCGGGCTTGCCTATGGGTTTTCCGTCAAGCAGAACCACCGTGTCGGCGGCCGCTATCCATTTTTCGCTTCTGTGCCGGTTGTCAAGATGGGACTGAAGAGCCTTCTTTACGGCCAGGGCCTCTATTTCCTTAAGCGGATCTGTCCATGGGGTGGTTTCGTCTGTTTCTGTAGGTATGCATATGTGGGGAAGCCCGATCTCGGTGAGCATTTCGTCCCGCCCTTTGGATCTGGATGCAAGTATAATTGTCTCTTTCATGGGCATATTATAAAAAATTTCAAAAAATTTTTATAGGTGTGTCATTATTTGAGACACCGGACGCTTTATATATTCTGTATGATATCGAAAACGGAAAACAATCTGAGTAAAATCAGACGGGAAAAGGGGCTGCTCCAGAAGGAGCTGGCCGACCTTTCCGGAGTGGAACTTAGGACAATCCAGAGCTACGAGCAGGGTATCAGGGATATAAACGGCAGTGAGCTTGCAAATATCCTCAGGCTGGCATCGGCGCTCGGTTGTGCGGTATCTGACCTCCTGACAGACGAAACCCTCAGGGAACTGTGCAGGAAAGCCCGGTTGTAGCCGGGTTCAAGGTTGCTTCGGGTCCATGCTTTAAAAAAATCTTTTGCTTTCATTTGTAATCATTTTTTTAACTCCTTAATCTCCTTAACCGAAAGCATGGCCCGTTATTTTAAAAAAAACTGATTTTTTTTAATTACTTTATCATTTATACCCTTACAAAATTAATTCTATGAATATATACTATTTTTTTATATGAGAGGGGTTTCATGAAATTATCCAGTCTTATCAGAGCAGAAAATATTATTGTGGGCAGCAGTGCTTCCACCAAGGAGCAGGCTATTGATGAAATGTATTCGCTTCTTTCCAGGCGTTACAGGCATGAACTCTGCAATGTCCATGACCCATACGGAAATATAATGGAAAGGGAAAACCTGGGCGGAACGGTATTTCCGAGCGGTATTGCTATTCCCCATGCCAGGCTCGATAATTTCGACGACCTGATTATCTCTATCCTGGTGCCTGAAAAACCGATCAGGTGCGACAATGTGGATGTCAGGATCTTTGTGCTGATTCTTACTTCAAGGACAGTTTCCAACACCTATCTGAACACTCTGGCTACCTTCATGAAGCTTTCCCGGAAAAAGGAGATTTTTGAGGGATGGATCGGCTGCCGTGATGCTGAATCTATGGTTAAGTTCTTTACCGATAACGACATAAGGATCAGAGATGTGGTAACCGTGGAGGATATTATGTCCACCGATGTGGTGACCGTAAAGGAGGAATCCACCATTCACGAGCTTATCGATATTTTCTACAAGCATAACCTGGGATTTGTCCCTGTAGTCAACGAAAAAGGGGATTTTATCGGAGAGGTGAACATCATGTCCGTACTCAAGGAAAGCATTCCCGACTATGCGGCGCAGATGGCCAATCTTAAGTTCCTCAGCAGTTTCGAGCCTCTGGAACGCCTTTTCAGGGAAGAGGATGATGTGCGGGTAAGGGAGATCATGACAGCTCCGACCATAACCTTTACAAAGGATGAAACCCTCTTTGCAGCCACCATGGACTTTATCAGCAACCAGAGACGCCATATTCCGGTGGTGGAAGGAAAGAAGATTGTGGGTATAGTTACCCTCAAGGATATCCTGCAGAAAGTTCTCCGGGGGTAATGATGTCGCTGATACTGATTTCTGTTGCAATCTTTCTGGTTGTATACATTTTTATTTCCACAGAGCTGATGAACAAGACCATAGTTGCCCTGTTCGGAGCATCGGTATATCTGGTTCTCAGGATCATAGACAGCGAGGTGGCTTACGGGATCATAGACTGGAATGTAATCTTTCTTCTGGTCAGCATGATGATAATAGTGGGCATAACCAAGGAGACCGGTATTTTCCAGTACGTGGCTGTAAAGGCGGCCAAGGCGGTAAAGGGGGAGCCTGTAAAGATTCTTATCATGCTGTCCCTTATCACAGCCGTGTTCTCCGCATTCCTGGACAACGTGACCACAGTCCTGATCATAGCCCCTATAACCATTCTTATTGCTGTGGAGCTGGGTATTTCCCCGGTTCCGTTCATCATCAACATAGCTCTGGCTTCCAATATCGGAGGAACTGCCACCCTTATAGGAGATCCGCCGAACATAATGATCGGAAGCAAGGCCGGTTTTTCATTCCTGCAGTTCCTGACTGTTCTGGGGCCTCTGGTTCTGGTGCTGCTGGTGCTGTTTTCGGTTCTTCTCTGGTTCCTTTTCAGGAAAAAGCTCCGTGTTTCCCATGAGAGAAAGGCTAGAATCCTGGAATTCAACGAAAAGAAAGCCATTGCCGACAGCAAGCTTCTTGTAAAGTGCAGTATTGTTCTTGCACTGGTTATCTCAGGCTTTGTCCTGCACGGCGTGCTACACCTGGAGGCTTCCGTCATCGCCCTTTTCGGTGCGGCTCTCCTGATGGTCATTTCAGGCAAGAAGGATATCGATGAAATAGTCAAGGATGTGGAATGGGGTACAATCCTCTTCTTCGTGGGGCTTTTTATCATGGTGGGAGGCCTGGTGGAAACAGGTGCCATCAAGCTTGCATCCGAAAAGCTGCTGGCTGTTACCGCCGGCGACGTGGAAAAGACCTCGGTGCTGCTGATATGGGCTTCAGGAATATTTTCCTCCGTGGTTGATAACATTCCTTACGTAGCCACCATGATTCCTATGGTTACCGAAATGGAAAGCGTAATGGGAAGTGCTGCCGTAGCACCGGTCTGGTGGGCTCTGGCTCTCGGCTCCTGTCTCGGCGGAAACGGAACTCTGGTGGGGGCATCTGCCAACGTGGTGGCTGCCGGCATTGCGGGAAAGAGTGGTTTCAAGATCTCCTTCTGGGAGTTTACAAAGTACAGCTTCCTTATAATGCTTCTTACGCTTCTTTTTGCCAACATATACATAAAGTTGATTTTCTTTATGTGATGTATTATATTAAATCCATATGCAGAAAATAATTGTGGCAGTAAACAGAAAATCGGAGGAGCTTATCGGGGAATCAAGGCGCAAGGCGGTTCATGCCCTTATTGCGGCGGTTCCTTTTATTGCATATCTGAGTTTTAGGCTTGCTGTTTTTCTTCTGCTTGCAGGAATCGGTATTTACGCCTGGTCTGAAGCCATGCGTTTTGCCGGAAAAAGAATCTTCCTTATTTCCCATATAAAAGATCTGGTTTTCAGGCAGCAGGATATGCACCGCTTTGCCGCGGCACCTGTGACACTTGCCCTGGGTGCTCTTTTCTCCCTGCTGTTCTTTGAACCTGATGTGGCAGCAGCCGCAGTCTTTTCTCTTGCATTCGGGGACAGTTTTGCATGTCTTGCCGGAAAGTGTTTCGGAAAGAGCAGGATTCCCTTTACCGGTGGGAAGACATACATCGGATCCATGGCCTGCTTTGTAACGGTATTCTGTATAGCATACGGTATTTCGGGCGGAAACTGTGCTGCTTCCCTGGCTGCGGCTGCGGCAGGAACAGCAGCGGAGCTTCTGCCTGCCGGCGATTACGACAATCTTCTGCTTCCGTTGGCCGTGGGTACCGTTCTTTCTCTTTTTATCTGAAAAATCAAAAAATATTTCCTTGTGTATCACTCTATGACACACCTGTAGGATTAGTATGTTCCTGACAGGAGTTGTTATGAGAAAAATATCTGTAATCATGTGTGCTGCATTTGTTATGGCTGCCGGTCTTTATCTTTCATGTACCACTTGCGGGGAAAGCGTTTCGGGCAATCCGTATATCTCGGAAATGTATGTCCTGGCTCATCCTTCCGATGTAAAGGAAACCTCCTGTTTTTCTTCCGGTGAAAAGATTTATCTTGAGCTTTCGGTATCGGATTCCGATATGGACATCAGAAGGGTGGTCATCCGCGGAAAGGAAGAGGTATGCATTGCTCTTCCGCCCCAGCCTGAGTGCGAGGCTCTCTATTATGTTTCCGTTCCGGATCCCGGAAAAGGGAAGCACCGTCTTTCGGTTTCCGTGGAGGACGGAGGGGGTAACCGCAGCAATGAGGTAACGGGGTATGTTACCGTAAAGCAGTAAACTTCTGTTTAGTATCCATTCTCTTCAAATAAAATTTTCTCCTATTTAGATGTAAAAAAAAGGTTGACAATTTTCTCCGCCCCTTTAATAATTATCATAAGTGGTAAATTGTGGTAAATTTTGGTAGAAAGGTGGAGAAAATAATTGATTTTTGCCAATAATCTGGATGATAAGGGGAGATTGATGCTTCCTGCCAAGCTTCGCTCAGAGATAAAAGGGAACACGCTGGTGATTACTCAGGGTGTGGATCCTTGTCTGTGGGTATTTACAGCTGACAAATGGGCAGATGTTGTCAAGAAAATCACCGAAACTTCATCCATTCTCCAGTCCAAGAAAAGAATCATGATGAGACGTATCCTGGCCCCTGCTCAGGAAGTTGAGATCGACAAGACCGGAAGAATCAACATTGCCCCTACACTCAGGGAATATGCCGGCCTCTCCAAGGAATGCCTTATCTACGAAATGAACACAGTTATCGAAATCTGGGATAAGAAAGTTCTTGAAAAATTCGAGGAGGATGAGCAGGCTGCGATCAAGGAAGCATCCGAAGATCTCGGACAGTTTGTTCTTATTTAATGGAAATAGTTCATTATTCTGTGCTTAAAAACGAAGTTCTCTCATTCCTTGAACCGGACCGTCCGGGACAGCTTCTGGTAGACTGCACCACCGGAGAAGGGGGACATTCCGAGGCCTTTCTTTCAAAATATCCCGACATGAAGCTTATCTGTCTCGACGCAGATGCAAATATAATGAAGGTAGCCCAGGAAAGGTTGGCAGGATTTTCGGACAGGGTAAGATTTTTCAATACCTGGTTCAATCATTTCTTCGCTTCCTATCCTTTGGGAGACGAAAGACCTGACCGTATTCTCTTCGATCTGGGAATTTCCACATATCATTACGAAAAATCGGGGAGAGGGTTCTCATTCCGCAAGGATGAGCCTCTGGATATGCAGCTGGGAAGTGACCTGAAAACCGGTGCCGGAGATCTGGTAAATACCCTCAGCGAGGAAAAGCTTGCAGACATAATCTACAACTTCGGTGAAGAGCGCTATTCAAGGCGTATTGCCCGGGCTGTGGCTGCTGCCAGGCTGGAAAAGAAGATAAATACCTCCGCCGAGCTGGCAGATATTGTGTACAGGGCGGTACCCGAGGCTTACAGGCACGGCAGGATACATCCGGCTACCAGAACCTTCCAGGCTCTCCGTATTGCAGTAAACAGTGAGCTTACAAGGCTCCCCGAGGCACTTGAAAATGCCCTTGCGGTATTGGCTCCGGGCGGAAAAATGGGGGTCATTACATTCCATTCCCTGGAAGACAGGATAGTTAAGCAGTTCTTCAAGGAGAAGGAAAAGGAATGCATCTGTCCTCAGGAAGCTCCCAGATGCACCTGCGGAAGAAATCACAGACAGGTAAAGATTCTGACAAAGCATCCGGTGGTTCCGGGGGAAGAGGAAATCAGGGAAAATTCCCCATCCAGAAGTTCCAAGCTGAGAGTGGTGGAGAAGGTGGCTTTATGAAGAAGATTAACAGAAACCTGCTGGTGCTGGTGATGGTTGCCGTGATTACAGTCATGTTTGCCGTCAATGTTCATCAGGGTTACAGATATGAACGTTTTCTTTTTGACACAAGGCTGAACGAAAGGGAACAGGCAAAATGGTTTGAAGAAAACAAGAAGAAGCTGTCGATTCTTTCAGTGAAGAATCACGAAGCAAGCTCGCTGGCAGCAGAAATGGGACTGTCCGGAACAAAGGCGGGACAGACAATAATTATAGATACAAGGAGCCGTGAAGAATCGAATGGAGAATGGAAAGAATGATATAGCTCTTTCCGTGGATGAAATAGTTAAGGTAGCAGCTGCAAGGCTACTGTCTTCTGGGGAGGGGACTGCTTTTTCAGACATATGTACAGACTCAAGGGAAGCCGCATCGGGTTCGATTTTCTTTGCTTTGAAGGGAGAGAGAACTGATGGGCATAATTATATCCGTCAGGCTGTGGAGCGCGGTGCTTCACTGTGTGTTATAGATCACATAACTCCGGACACAGAGGAAATTGTTGCAGATAACAGATGTGCCGTGGTTCTGACAGAGGATTCTCTCAAGGCTCTCCAGACACTGGCTGCATACTACCGCAGCAAGTTCCCGTCCATAACTATGGTAGGCATCACTGGCAGCAGCGGAAAGACCACCACCAAGGAGCTTACTGCAGCAGTTCTTTCACAGCTGGGAGAAACTGTTTTTACAAAAGGAAATTTCAATTCGGAAATCGGCCTTCCGTGTTCCATGTTCAGTATCAGGGAATATCACCGGTACGGCGTTTTTGAAATGGGAATAAATCATAGCGGAGAGATGGATATCCTGGTAAATGTTCTCCGCCCTCAGATCGGTGTGGTAACCAATATAGGTACCGCTCATATCGGAATCCTGGGCTCCCGGGACAACATAGCTTCTGAAAAGGGAAAGATATTCAGCATGAATCCGTCTCTGGAAAAGGGTTTTGCTCCTGAGGAAGATGATTATTTTGGAGTTCTTGAAGAAATGTGTCAGGGGAGAATTGAAGGTTTCGGCTGTTCCATGGCGGAAAATCTTGCCGTAAACGGAACAGATGGATCCGAATTCGACCTGGGAAGTGAAAGGATAAGGCTGCCTCTGGTGGGTCGCTACAATGTATGCAATGCAATGGCTGCCGCTGCGGTGGGAAGATATCTCGGTGCATCGGACAGTCAGATAAAGAAGGCATTTGAAGGAATGTCAACCCTGTTCGGCAGGGGAGAAATTTCCGAGGCAGACGGCATTTCCGTGCTGTGTGACTGCTATAATGCCAATTTCGAGGCTGTAAAGGCTGTGGTGGATTTTGCACAGGGACTGGCCGGAAGTCACAGGCTGGTTTTTGTTATCGGTTCCCTGCTTGAGCTGGGGGCTGCATCGGAGGAAATCCATGCCAATATCGGAAAGCTGCTGGCAGAAAGCGGAGCCGGCGGAATTTTTCTTTTCGGAAAGGAAACCGAGGCAGCTGAAAAGGCGCCGGTGGCAGCAGGAAAAGTGGTTTTCTGCAGCGAAATTTACGAAGACCTGGAAAAAGCTGTTTGCAGCTTCGTAAAACCGGGGGATCTGGTAGTGGTTAAAGGCTCCAGGGGAATGGCTCTGGAACGTATTGTAAATAAATTAAAGGAAAGAGGAATCAAAAATGCTTAAGGAATTGGCACCGCATCTTAACATTTTCAAATACATTACATTCAGGGCATCCTATGCGGCAGTTACAGCTCTTTTTCTGGCGCTGGTTCTGGGACCGATTGTAATCAGATGGCTCAAAAAGGAAAAGATGGGGCAGGTGGTAAGGGATGACGGTCCTCAGACCCACAAGGTAAAGTCCGGAACCCCTACCATGGGGGGAATCTTCATTATTTTCTCCATAGTCGTATCTGTGCTCATGTGGCAGGATCTCCGTAACGGATATACATGGATTACTATTCTTGCAATTCTCGGTTTCGGTGCCATCGGTTTTGCGGATGACTATCTCAAATTCTCCCGTAAGAATACTGCAGGTCTCCGGGCAGGCTACAAGATGGCGGCCCAGCTGGTGGTTTCTGCGGCCATAGTGCTTTTCATCTATTTTACCCGCAATGAAAACACAACTCTCCTTTATCTCCCTTTCTGCAAGTATCCTGTACTGGATCTTTCATGGTTCTATATTCCTTTCGGAATAATTATCCTGGTGGGATCCTCAAATGCGGTAAACCTTACAGACGGCCTTGACGGTCTGGCTATCGGGCTTGTTTTTCTGGTGGGAATTGCATTTGCCATTCTGGCCTACATCACCGGAAGGGCAGACTACGCATCATATCTGCAGATTCCTTACATCCAGGGTGCCGGAGAGCTTGCGGTTCTCAGTCTGGCTATCATAGGTGCTTCCATCGGATTTCTCTGGTTCAACTGTCATCCGGCAGAGGTAATGATGGGCGATACCGGAAGCCTTTCTCTGGGTGGAATCATCGGGCTTCTGGCTATTCTTCTCAAAAAGGAGATTCTCCTGATCCTTATCGGAGGTGTGTTCGTTATTGAAGCGCTTTCTGTAATTATTCAGGTAATTTCATACAAGACAAGGAAAAAGAGAGTATTTCTCATGGCTCCTCTCCATCACCACTTCGAACAGAAGGGCTGGAAGGAAACCAAGGTTGTTACACGCTTCTGGATTCTCGGAGGCTTGTTTGTGATTTTCAGTCTTTCGACACTGAAGATACAGTAAGGGGATAAATGGGCAGAACGCTGAACACAGTACAGAACAGGGGCTCCTACGATATTTTCCTGGTGGCAGTAATTCTACTGCTGGCAGGAACCGGCATTTCCATGCTCTTTTCGGTTTCATACCTGGATGCCGTTTCATCAGGCAGAGCCGCAAACTCATATCTTGTGACTCAGCTTCTGGGTTTCGGTGCCGGTTGTATCTGTGCCGTGGCGCTGGCTGTAATTCCGGTTCCGATTATCAGGAAAATGGTTCCGTGGTTTGCTTTCGGCTGTCTTCTCCTGAATATTCTTCCCGTGTTTTATCCAAGCATCAACGGTGCCAGACGGTGGATTTTCCTGCCGGGCTTCTCGCTGCAGCCTTCGGAACTTCTCAAGTTTTCGACCATTCTCTATCTGGCATGGGATTTTGTGGTAAAGGAAAGAAAACAGAGCTGCAATTATCTCCATTCACTTTTAATTATATTCCTGGGAATCATTTTTGTTGTATTTCTCCAGAGCGATCTGTCAACCTCGATTTTTATATCGGGGCTGGTTTTGTCCATGCTGTTTGTTTCACGCCTCAGCTTCAGGATAGTTATTGCTGCGGTATTGCTTATTGCCTTGATAGGAGGTCTTGCAATTTTCGGAAGTGATTACAGACGGGAAAGAATGTCAGGCTGGGGTAATCAGGAACAGAATACCATGGCTGAAAACTATCAGATTTCATCTTCCAAGAAAGCAATCGGTTCGGGCGGTCTGTGGGGTCGCGGAATCGGCAACGGCATATACAAGAACGAAGGCAGACTCCCTGAAGCAAAATCAGACTTCATCTTTGCTGTAACAAGCGAGGAGCTGGGTTTCATTGGGGTACTGCTGATAATTTCGGGCTTTGCATTTCTGGCCTACAGGGGCTACAGAGGTGCGGTCCTGGCAGGAGATTCCTTCTGTTTCTATGTGGCATTCGGAATCACTACCTGTATTCTTTATCAGGCCTTGGTAAACATGGCAGTCATTTCAGGGCTTTTCCCTACCACGGGAATTCCTCTGCCGTTCTTTTCTCAGGGGGGAACATCCATCCTTGTAACCATGGCCATGTGCGGTCTTCTTCTTAATGTGACACGCACCGAAAATGGAGGTTAACAGCATGAGCAGCGAAATAAATATCTTTACCGATGCACTTGGTGCAGCAGGATCTGTGCGGAAGAGCCGGACAGTCAACAAAAAACTCATACTCATGCTTCTGTTTGCAGTTACTGCAATAGCGGTACTGGAAGCGGTATATATGTTTCTGATCGAGCCTAAGCTCCATATCCGTACTGTTCAGGTTGCATCATCTGCATCTGTTCCGCTGACAGACCTGGAGATTACCGAACTGTCAGGCATCAGAGGGGGAGAGGCTTTCTTTTCCCTGGATACCGAAGCGGCCGAGAAGAGAATCATGGAATGCGGAATCGTTTCTTCCGTAAACGTAGAGAAGGTCTTTCCTGCCACAGTAAAGATCAACGTGGTGGGAAGGGAGCCGTTTGCAGTGACACTCATAGAATCGGAAGGCTTTACCGTACCTGCAGTCATGGACCGGGACGGAGTGGTTTTTGCAGCCTCCGGAAGTGCGGCGGATTCGGGAATCCCTGTTATTTCAGGAATGGAACTGGAAGAGTACGGAATGGGTTCCAGGATTCCGGAAATGTATATACCGTATCTCAGGAATCTGGGGCAGATTCATGTGGAATATCCCATGCTTCTGGAACAGATTTCGGAAATCAGATTCATGGCTAAAGGGGAATCTGCATTTGACGTGATCCTTTATCCGGCAAACAAGAACATCAGGATCAGGGCGGGAGAAGCCGTGGACGATTCCCTGCTCAGAAAAGTGTTTCTGGTTATAGATTTTATGGAAAAGAACGGTCTTGCGGGGGAGACAGACGAACTCGATTTCAGGACAGACAAGATTGTATATAAGGTTAGGGAGGGTTGACCTTGGCTACAGAAGAATTGATGGTTGGTATTGATATAGGAAGCTCAAAGGTAGCTGCCGTTATTGGAGAATGTTCCGAAAACAGTGCAGGCGTACCGGTTCTCAGTATCGTGGGTGTGGGAGAATACCCTACAGACGGAGTGAGAGGCGGTGTAATAATAAATATCGAAAGCACCGTGAACAGTATCAGGGAGGCTGTAAAAGCTGCCGGCGAGATGGCAGACTACGAAGTGGAATCTCTCTGCTGCGGAATCGGCGGAAGCCATGTATCGGGAATTAATTCCTCCGGTGTGGCTCCCGTAAGAGGTAAAAAATCGGGAAATGCGGCAGAAACATCCGAAAACGACATGAAGGCTGCCTGCGATTCGGCATCTGCGGTGGCACTTGGAGCAGACGAGATGAAAATCGGAACTGTTCCTCTGTTTTACAGGATAGACGGAAACCTGAAAGTGCCGAATCCTGAAAATATGCTCTGCAGCCGTCTCGAAGCAGAAGTACATATAATCAAGGCGGGAAAAACAGCTGTTAACAACCTGACCCACACTGTTTCCAAGGCAGGCTTCGAGGTCAAGGCCACAGCTCCTTCATCCCTGGCAATATGCAAGGCTGTGCTCACCGATGATGAAAAGAGATCTGGAATTCTTCTCATAGACCTGGGTGCCGATGTTACAAGCGTTACGGTAAGCGTGGAAAATGCTCCGTACTGTACGGAATCGGTAAAAATCGGGGGAAAATACATCACCTCCGACATTTCCAAGGTTCTCCGGATTCCGTTTGACATAGCGGAAGAGATCAAGATAAAGGACGGAGTGTGTCACGAGACATATCTTAAAGAAGGAAACGAAACCATTCTTCCTCTTTCCTGCGGAGATCTGGCAGGCAGAACCATTTCCTGTACGGAAATCTGCGAAATAATCCAGGCCAGACTGTGGGAGATTTTTGAAGAGGTTGCAAAGATTCTTGAGGAAAAGAACCAGATCATGAATGTCTACGGCGGCATAGTACTTACCGGCGGCGGAGCGCTCATACCAGGCATCTGCGAGCTTGCTACGGAGTTTTTCGGAATCCAGGCAAGAGCGGGAAATTCCGTCGGATTTGAAGATGCAACCGGTATGGCCGGCAATACCCGCTACGCGGTGGCGATGGGATTGGTGAAGAACGAATTTGAAAACCGGTTCAGAAGCACATCCAGAATAAAGAGAAAACGGACCGAAAGTTCCTACGAGGAACCTGACAATACTGAATCAGGAGGTCCTCTGTCTTTTTTCAAGCGGCGGAAGGACAAACCTAAAAAGACGGGAGGAAGCTTTTTCAAAGGCTTTTTTTCAGAAGAATAAGTTGTTCAAACTGGGAGGGACGAATGACATTTGACAGTGTAGAAATTATCGAAGACGAAATTATCAACGGAAACGCAACCATAAAGATTATCGGTGTGGGCGGCGGCGGATGCAATGCCGTAAACCGCATGATCGAATCGGGCCTTGGGGACG
>JAZNLX010000222.1:0-1786 GCA_045579325.1 Spirochaetia bacterium | reverse complement strand
GTTTTGCCGTCATTTCCGCGGCTGGAAGGAGAGAAAACGACGGACGTACTGATTGTGGGAGGCGGTATGGCCGGAGTTTTGTGTGCACATTTCTTACAGAAACAGGGGGTAAACTATTGTTTGGTGGAGGCCGGACAGCTTGCCGGTCGGGAAACGGGTCATACGACTGCTAAGATTACGGCACAACACGGACTGGTTTATCATGAGGGGGTGTGAAATAATCATTCTTCTCCCTACCTTCTACTTCTTTCTTTTTCTCAGATCCGTGCTTCCGGCAGATATGACTCCGGGACAGAAATTCATGTTCATAACCCTTATTCTGGCCATACCGAGCTGGGCCGGAAGTGCCAGGGGAATCAGGAACTGGGTTCTCTCCCTGAAAAATGCAGACTATGTGACAGCGGCACGGATATCGGGAACAGGACCGCTTAAAATTATATTCAGACATATCATTCCCCAGATCAGAAACATACTCATTCTGGATATAACCCTGAGCGTACCCGGAATAATCCTGGGAGAAGCGGGACTCAGCTTCCTGAACCTGGGAATAACCGAGCCTTCTGTCAGCTGGGGAATGTTGATGAGTGCAGCCATGGATATAAATGTACTGATTCAGTACCCATGGATTGCCAGCCCTGCGTTTGTGATAATTCTTACAGTCTTCTGCTTCTTTTCCCTGGGTTACAGCCTGAAAGATGCATTTGACCCGAAGAGCTTATAGGATCAGATATGGAAACCGTACTTGAAGTAAAGAACCTGACCACAAGATTCAGGATGATAGACAGAACAGTTACCGCGGTAGATAACCTTTCCTTCACTCTTTACAGAAACGAAATTCTGGCCATAGTGGGAGAATCGGGAAGCGGAAAAAGTGTTACAAACCTTTCTGTAATGAGGCTTGTGGATCCGCCGG
This sequence comes from Spirochaetia bacterium, assembly GCA_045579325.1. Classification (GTDB taxonomy): domain Bacteria; phylum Spirochaetota; class Spirochaetia; order CADAEX01; family CADAEX01; genus CADAEX01. The sequence goes on along the minus strand of JAZNLX010000222.1, from coordinate 873 downwards.
GAGAAACAGACGGCAGTTCGGAAATAATCTTTGACGGAAAAAATCTCCTTGCCCTTTCTGACAGGGAAATGGAGAAAATCAGGGGAAGAAGAATTTCCATGATCTTCCAGGAACCTTCAGCCTCCTTCAATCCCCTTTTCAGGATAGGAAGCCAGATCGGAGAAGGACTCAGAAATCACCTGTCTTACAGCAGGAAGGAGGCTTTTGAGCAGGCAAAGTTTCTGATGAAACAGGTTCATATTGCAGATTCCGGACTGAAGGCCTCCGATTATCCTTTCCAGATGTCAGGAGGAATGCTGCAGAGATGCATGATTGCCCAGGCCCTGGCATGTTCACCCGATATCCTTATAGCGGATGAGCCTACCACAGCTTTGGATGTCACCACTCAGGCACAGATACTGGGGCTTATAAAGGAAAAGAAAGATGAGACAGGAATGTCGGTCATTTTCATAACCCACGATCTGGCTCTGGTGGAGGATTTCTGCGACAGAATAATGATAATGTACAACGGCCAGCTGATGGAGGAAGGAAATGCAAAGGATGTAATTTCAACCCCAAGGCACCCGTATACGGCAGACCTGATAAAATCAATACCGAGACCCGGTATGTTCAAGGCATCCGATACCCTTTTTACAATTCCCGGCAAGGTTCCCCGCCCGGGAGAAATCCTTTCGGGATGCAGATATGCACCAAGGTGTTCGGCAAGGACAGCCGAGTGCCTTTCAAGGGAACCGGAACTGTGCAGAAACGGCATATCGGCAGTGAGGTGTTTCAATGCAGCAAGATAACAGTATTATCCTCAGAATGAACAACATAACCAAGCATTTCAACCTGAAGGCCGGTATTTTCAGCAATTCGGCAAAAAAGGTATAT
>JAZNLX010000221.1:0-3641 GCA_045579325.1 Spirochaetia bacterium | reverse complement strand
ACATGGCTACGATCCGACTTGACGGGAACCTCAAAGCCGCATATTTCCCTGTCGGTTACGGCACAGATTCCGGATGAATCGCGTACTTCCGGAAGAATGCAGGCCGGTATATCCAGAAGTTCAAGAAGTTCCCTGTCCCATTCCAGGGTATGAATATTGAAAAGCATGGTTCTGCTGGCATTGGAATAATCGGTAACATGGGCCTTTCCGCCGCTGAGCTTCCATACCAGCCATGTATCCACGGTTCCAGCAAGGATTTCTCCTTTCTCAGCCCTTTCCCTTACACCGGGAATATTGTCCAGAATCCATCTGATCTTGGTTGCGCTGAAATATGCATCGGGAACAAGTCCTGTCTTTTTCCTGATAAAATCGCTGTATCCTGAGCTTATGAGTTTTTCCGCCATATCTGCGGTTCTGCGGCACTGCCAAACAATAGCATTGCAGACCGGTTTTCCTGTAATCCTGTCCCACAGGATTACGGTTTCCCGCTGGTTGGTGATTCCGATGGCTTCTATCTGATTTCCGGAAATTCCCCCTTTTGCCATTGCATCCTTCATGACTGCCAGCTGACAGCTGAATATTTCCTCAGGATCGTGTTCCACCCATCCGGGACGGGGAAAAATCTGGGTAAATTCCTGCTGTGAAACGGCGACCTTTCCTATATTCCGGTCAAATAATACTGCACGCGACGATGTTGTTCCCTGATCCAAGGCAAGAATATACTTTTCCATAAAAACTCCTTCATACCATTATATCACATCTGCAAATAAATGCATAATGATTGTTTGTTATTGACGGCTAAATAAATCAATACTAAAATATAATTATGGTTAATTTTTTTTGTAGAATTTATAAAAAAGCAATTGATATTGTCTGTGTTGTAGTTTTAATTATCGGCACACTGTACGGTTTTATCTTTTTCGGAAACATCTTCAGTGATTTTTACAGCGGATTCAACTTCGTAGCAGCTTTTTTCGGCGAATCCTGAGTTTTGCAATAACTTTCCTGACACTTATGTTCATAATTCCTCCGCTGATGGTACTTTTCAGCATCGACGGCAGACTGGAAAATATCGAAAAAAAGATGAATATCGAAAAAGAAGATATCTGACCAAGGTAAAAAATGCCACTTGAAATTGTACGCAACGACATAACAAAGATGAAGGTGGATGCCGTTGTAAATGCGGCCAACGAATCCCTTCTGGGAGGAGGCGGTGTGGACGGCTGCATTCACAGGGCGGCAGGCCCCGGGCTTCTGGCAGAGTGCAGGACACTGGGGGGCTGCAGTACCGGCAAAGCAAAGATAACAGGAGGCTACAATCTTCCGGCAAAATATGTGATTCACACAGTGGGCCCTGTCTACAGGGACGGCAGCCACGGAGAAAAAGCACTTCTGGAATCCTGTTACCGGGAATCTCTGGCTCTGGCCAAGGAACACGGATGCTGTACCGTGGCGTTTCCCCTGATCTCCTCCGGTATCTACGGATACCCAAAGGATCTGGCACTGAAGGTGGCCATAGACATTATCGGCAGCTTTCTTCTCGAAAACGAAATGACTGTCTACATAGTCATTTTCGACAAAAAGGCATTCAAGATCAGCGAAAAACTCTTTGCCGACATAGCCGAATACATAGATGACAATTATGCAGATGAACATACGGACAGCTGCAAAGAAAGATCACGACAGCTGAAAATGTTGTTACCGGAATATTACCCGGCATGCGAATTCCAGGCTTGTCCCAAAGAGCTTGATTCCCTGCTGCAAGAGACGGATGAAAGCTTTTCTCAGATGCTTATGAGGAAAATCGACGAATGCGGAATGACCGACGTACAATGCTATAAGAAAGCCAACATAGACCGCAAGCTTTTTTCCAAGATCAGAAGCGACAGAAACTATAAGCCCAGCAAACCCACTGCCGTTGCATTTGCCGTTGCACTGGAGCTTTCACTTGAAGAAACCGAAGAACTCCTCAGAAAGGCGGGCTTTGCCCTTTCCCGCAGCAGCAAGTTTGACATTATCATCGAATATTTCATAAGCCGGGGCAATTACAATATTTTTGAGATCAACGAGGTGCTTTTCGCCTTTGACCAGAGTCTGCTGGGAGCAAAATAAATTGTCGCACGGCATGCGACCAAATCTCTCTTGAAAAACTGTAGGATGAATCATCAGACAAAAAGAGAGGTTTATCATGAAAAACAATAACGACATTACAGAACTGGTATTCATTCTGGACAGAAGCGGCTCCATGCAGGGACTTGAAAAGGATACAATCGGGGGCTTCAACGCCATGATAGAGAAGCAGAAGAAGCAGAGCTCGGCTTGCTATGTCTCCACCATCCTTTTTAACCACGAAAGCAAGGTAATCTACGACAGGGAAAAAATCAAGGAAGTATGGCCCATGACAGAAAAGGACTATGAAGTGGGCGGATCCACTGCCCTTCTGGATGCAGTAGGAGGGGCAATCCACCATATCGGCAAGCTCCACAAATACTTCGGAGAAAGCGCTCCGTCAAAAACCATGTTCGTGATTACCACAGACGGAATGGAAAATGCAAGCCGCCGGTACGATGCAGCCACAGTAAAGATGATGATTGAAAGACAGAAGGAAAAATATGGCTGGGAATTCATCTTTATCGGAGCAAACATAGATGCGGTGGAAACAGCCGCCGGATTCGGAATCGATGCCGACAGAGCCGTGAATTACAATGCGGACAGCAAAGGAACCAAGATACTGTACGAATCGGTGGCCGAAGTTGTCTGCAGCCTGAGAGCCTCAGCCCCTATCGACAAATCCTGGAAAAAGAACCTGGATGCCGACTACAGGAAACGGGGCAGGAAGTAAGCGCCTTAAATTTTTCCTCAAACTTTTTCAGTTAGCTTCTCCTAACTGCTTGACACTTTTCCTTGATCTGCTTATAGTTAGTTTAAGCTAACTGCATAAAGGAGGAAAAGATGACTTTTGAAAAATCACTGATAAATCATATGGCCCCTACCTTGTGCGGCATTAAACCGGGTTCACTTTTTACCATGAGAGACAATGTATTTATCAGCAGCTTGGCAATGAAATGGCAGAAAAAAGTAAAGGATTACGATATTGAGCTTGAATTTTTCCGTTTATCCGATCATTCGGTAATGTTTTTTGCATACAATAAGGCAAAAATAGCGGAAATCATTAACGACCGTAAAGTCATGGCTTATCTTAAAAGAAAGAATTTCCCGGCGGACGGTAATATCCGGAAATCAGTGGATGAACTTATCCACCGTCTTAAATACAGCGGCGGTTTTCCCCACGAAGTAGGTATTTTTCTCGGATATCCTCTGGCAGATGTGGTTCTTTTCGAAAAAAACGGAGGAAAAAACTGTAAATTCTGCGGTTACTGGAAATCCTATTCCAATATTGATGAAGCTAAAAAGCTTTGCAGCTCCTTTGACAGCTGCAGATGCATGTGCAAAAAATGGCTTGAAGAGGGGCTTTCGGTTTCTCAGATAGTCAGAAAATATAAAACAGCAACTCAGGTTGCTTAACCTATCACTTTAAAAGAATACAAACCCACCAATTTTACCCTGCAAAAAAATTCCCCGATACCGAAAGCGACCGGGGTCCCCTTTTAAATCACAGATTATTTCTTTCTGTGGATTGT
>JAZNLX010000220.1:0-2422 GCA_045579325.1 Spirochaetia bacterium | reverse complement strand
TAACGCTTTGAGAACTGGAATCTTCTTCTTGCACCACGTCTACCGTATTTCTTTCTTTCAACCATTCTGGAATCTCTTGTGAGGAATCCGTTGGCACGAAGTACTTTGATTGTGTTTTCGTCATGAGCTGCAAGTGCTCTTGAAATTCCGTGTCTGCAAGCTCCGGCCTGTCCTGTAACTCCGCCACCCTTAACATTGATGAGGATATCGAACTTGCCTTCGGCAGCTGTTGCAACCAGTGGCTGCTTTACAGTATAAACATGCTCAGGGTTAGCGAAATAACTGTCTACTTCTTTTCCGTTGACAACAATGCTTCCCTTTCCGCTTCTAAGATAAACTCTTGCAACAGAGGTTTTTCTTCTTCCTGTACCCAATGAAAGATTTTTAATCACTTGTTATCTCCTTACCCTTAGAATTCCAGCTTTTCAGGATTCTGAGCTGCGTGTGGGTGCTCAGGTCCGGCATAGATTTTAACATTGCTGAAAAGTTTGTTTCCGAGTGCTCCGTGAGGAAGCATTCCCTTAACAGCTCTTTCCATTGGATAAGTAGGCTTTTTTTCCATAAGAGCCTTGTATGATTCAACTCTCATTCCGCCTGGGTATCCGGAGTAATTATAGTAAAGTTTATTCTCTGCCTTGTTGCCGGTCATGATAGCTTTTTCAGCATTGATGATGATTACGTAATCACCGATTTCCTGATGAGGAACATAGCAGGCCTTGTTCTTTCCTCTTGCAAGGTTTGCAGCCTTAACTGCAACACGACCTACAGGAATTCCTGTTGCATCAATTACATACCATTTTCTGACAACTTCTTTTGGTTTTACAAAGATAGTTTTCATTATTATAGTCCTTAATAAAAATTTAACCGGATGCCTGTCAGAAGCAAGCAGTTCTGAAGGTAACGGACTCAAAACTGCGCAGGTTTGTCCAGATTAATATACAGAATAATAATCTAATGATTTTGGGGAAAGTGTCAAGAGCTCAGGCCCTTCTTTTTATCAATTTGTACATAAGTTCGATATCATCCAGATTTTCAAGTTCCCCTTCGGTGGCACATCCGAATCGTTCCACCAGACGGTCGTAGGAAAAGATAACTTTTTTTTCTTTGGGAACTGTCAGATTCAGGCTCTCAATGAACTTTACGGCAAGAGAACTGGCAAGATCCGCATGGATATACCGTATACCGTTGTAAACAAGCAGCACCGCCGCCGCCTTTCCGACTGCAGAATCATGTACACGGAGAATACCGTCCATACAGGGATTTTCCGACAGGAACCTTTCCATGTCAAAGATGGGATGAAGCCATTTTCCTCCGGTACTGAAAACAGGCTCCTCTTTCTCTCCGCACCTGAGACAGAAAGTGATCCCTTTGGGAAGAGGCCTGCGGTAATCGGTATTCACGGCCTGCATATCAGAGCATCTCATCATTTTTCCGCTGTACCTTTACGTAGTTTGTAAACTCATATTCCAGGCAGAGTCTGGCCTTCCCGTACATAATCTCGTCGGCCTCCGTAACAAGAACTACGCCTGCAAGGCCCTCCGGCAGGTTGTCATACCAGAAGGAGGCCAGGACACGGTCTCCGGTTTTCAGGGTATACATCCAGTGTGTATCATCAGACAATCCCCACAGGGAATTCCTTGCCCGGTCCACCAGCTCCCCCTCTCCGTACCTGGAGTTAAGTCTTTTGTGCATATCTGCAAAACGATTTCTGATCTGTGTACCGTTATCGTTGCACATTATGGATTCTCCCACCGCCTTGAGGTAGTTAAGCCCCTCGTCCTTATCTATCCATGCAATGTAGGTTTCAAATTCCTCATGTCTGTTTTGAGGCTCAATGATATAACAATCCTCGGCGACCTGCTTCGGCTTTTTTCCGCCGCACACGGAGGTAACTTCTCCTAAAGTCATTCCTTTTTCCAGCCCGAAGGGACCGGCTGCCGCAAACTGTGCGGCAATCAGCATTACTGCAGTCAAAAGAATTAATTTTTTCATTTTTCCTCCGCGAAGTCAGGTATCAGATTCCGGCCAGAAGCAGAAGCTTCTTTCGGTCGTTTTCGGACAGGACAGGGGGAATAACGGTCGGAACCCCGGAATAAGGAGAAATTACAATGCCGCCGTCCAGTGCCTTTTCGAAAAGCTGTCCGTATTCGGCCGCCCCCAGTTTTGAATACATATAAAAGCCTTTTATGTCCCAGGCCTGTGAAAGTGCTTCTGTCAGCTCTTTACCGAGAGATAAATCGGGTGTTTTTTCAAGGAAAGCCCTGTAGTTGTGCATTCCCCTTTCCGCGCCGGCCGCAATCACGGGAGATATGCAATCCTCCTCCGCATCGAGAGGAACCCGTGAAACAATGACACCCGGAGCAAAAGCCTCGGGAACAGGCAGCAGGAAAACAAAGGTATCTCCGGGCTCCCCCGGTTCCAG
>JAZNLX010000219.1:0-2722 GCA_045579325.1 Spirochaetia bacterium | reverse complement strand
GTTGACTGGCCTATGAGATGGGGTGTTGAAGGGGTAGACTTCGAGCCTGCCGGAAAGGACCATCATTCGGAAGGAGGTTCTTTCAGCACAGCAAAGGGAATTGCCAGAGAGATCTACAACCACGAGCCTCCTGTGACATTCCAGTACGACTTCCTCAGCATCAAGGGAAGGGGCGGTAAGATCTCATCCTCCAGCGGAGAAGTAATCAGCCTCAGGGATGTACTCGAAATCTATCAGCCTGAAATTGTAAGATACATGTTTGCCAGCACAAGGCCTAATACAGAGTTCGCCATTTCCTTTGACCTGGACGTACTCAAGATCTACGAGGATTACGACAAGTGCGAAAGGGTATATTTCGGTGTAGAAAAGCTCAATGAAAAGAAAGCCGAAAAGGAAAAGCGTATCTACGAACTTTCACAGGTGGGAGATGTTCCGGAAGTTATGCCTTACCAGATTCCTCTCAGACATCTCTGCAATCTGCTCCAGATCAACAACGGAGATATCGATGCAGTTATAAAGCTGCTTGACATTCAGGACGAAAGACAGATTCCTCGTCTCAGAAACCGCGCCGAATGTGCATGGAACTGGATCACCACATTTGCACCGGAGGATTTCCGTTTCTCTCTCAAAGTACCGGGAGAAGACATGATTGAGACTGACGAGAAGACAGTACGGATTCTTTCCGCATCTGCCGCAGTTATCGAAAACCTTGAAAAATATGACGAAAAATCACTTGCGGAGGAGCTTTACAGAATCGCACAGGAAGAGGGAATAGATGCCAAGGATATGTTCGGTATCTTCTACAGGATTCTTATAGGACGGGAAAAGGGACCTAGACTTGCAGGATTCATCTTTACTGCAGGCAAGGAAAAGATTCTTCCTATCCTCAAGGCATATTTTTAAGAATCATAGTAACTTTTTTTCAGGCAAAAGGTTTGAGATTTGATATGATTCAGATGAGGAAAATTTTTTGTTCTTTTTTGTTCCTGACTTTATTTGCCGTACCGGCATTCTGCGAAACAGTTCTTACTGTTGAAGACGCGGTGGAACGGGCTCTGTCCGAAAACCGCGGCATAAAGCAGGAATCAATCATTATTGCAGACAAGGAAAGAATGATCCGCAACCGCTGGAACATCTTTCTTCCCGAAATAACAGCCACTGCCGGAATCGGAAGGGATAACGAGATACTCAGGAATTCTCCCGATGCGGCATGGGACGGCCGGGTAGGGGGTTCGGTTTCCCTGACCCTGGGTACAGATTTCCCTCACAAGATTTCCCGCATAAAGAAAGAATACGAGGCCGGAAGCATTGATTACGAAAATGCAAGGCGCAACCTTGAGATTGCCGTAAGGCAGTCCTTCTGCGAGCTTCTGATTTATAAGGAAGATATTGCGCTGGTAAAGGAAAACCTGGATGCAAACAGGCAGCGTTATGAGCAGGCGGCCGAAAACTATAGGGCCGGACTGGTTCCCGAGCTGGATGTGCTGAACGCCCGTCTGGCCTGGACAAAGCTTATTCCCGACTTCAATGCCCTGGAGACAGAGTACAGCCGAAAGCTGGATCTTTTCAAGATTTCTCTGGGAATGGATGTAAGTGAGAAAATTGTCCTGTCGGGCGATGCATCCACCATGGTTCCTGCCGAAATAGATTTTTCCAAGGTGCCGGCAGAGTATGAGACTCCTGCCCTCAGAAGCCTTAGATCCGCACTCGAAATTTCCGAAAGCAGCAGAAAGGAGCTTCAGGGTTCATCCCTTTTCCCGGAGCTTTCCCTGGGCTGGAACATAACTCCGGTATGGCCCGATGTTACGGTAACCGACAGCTACAGCGACACAGGAAGCTTTTCCGCCACCCTGAAATGGAGGCTGGACAACCTTATTCCTTATTCCATGGGCGACCTTAAGATAGAGCAGCTGAAAGACAATTCCGAAAAACTCAGGCTGCAGATAGCCGAGGAAACTGCCGACAGTGCAAGCGCCGTAGAAAATCTTATCAGAAAAATCACAAGCCAGCTGGAAACCGTCAAGACCCTGGAAATGACAGCCGGAATTGCCGGTCAGACCCTCAGACTTACAGAGGATGCCTACAGGTACGGTGTCAAGGATATTCTTGATGTCAGCGAGGCCCAGCAGGTGCTTCATCTTGCAGAGCTGGATATCCTCAGGCAGAAATACGAAATTTACTGTTCTCTTCTTGAACTCGAATATAAATTAAATCTTTCCTTTGGAACTTTAGGTGGATAATCATGAAAAAAATTGTTTTGCTTTTTATGTGCTTAATTGCTGTTGTTTCTTTTATTTCCTGCGGAAAAGGGGGCAAGGAGCAGAAACAGGTGAAAAAGGAGAGAGTTTACGCCGTAGTTACCGATACCGTCAAGGTCAGATCGGTTCAGAGCTTTATCGAAACCAGCGGCGAGGTTGAGGCCCGTACCAATGTCGATGTATTTCCCGAAATCGGAGGCAAGGTTGCTTCTCTTTCAGTAGAGGTGGGCGATCAGGTAAAGAAAGGGGATATCATAGCAGAGGTGGATCCTTCCAAACCGGGCTCCTACTACAGTCTCAGTCCCGTTAAAAGCCCTATCACAGGTACCGTAACCGAGGTTGTTTCCAGACCGGGAACCACAGTAGGCACAGGTACAGCCATCATCCGGGCCGGCGATATCGGAGAAAGTCGGAGCCAAGCGGTCTTAGGAAGACAACTCTGCCTTTCAACTCTTGGCTCACAG
>JAZNLX010000218.1:0-3167 GCA_045579325.1 Spirochaetia bacterium | reverse complement strand
AATACCTTTCCCCACGCTTCATCTGAAGGAGCTCTTCTATAAAACCGGCATAAATACAGTGCTCTATGTTTTTTTCTTTTTCATTAATTTCGTAGGAAGACTGAATATCTGCAAAGTTCAGGTCATCAAAATAGATTCTGTAATTCTTTATGCTTTTCATGATCTTGAAAAGCTCCTGCAGATTCCTTGGACTGTAATAATAGCTTCTCTTAGCGATGTCTGCCGGCAACACTTTTTCCTCTCTTTATGGCACTTGCAGCCAGTCTTATTCCGTCTGCTATGGACTGAAGATCGGTACAGCTGCAGCTGTTTCCCGACATGGCTTCCAGAATATCATACTTTTCCGGCTTGGGATTGGATTTCAGATAAGCGTAGATAGTTATCATCTTTCCGCTGTGGCAGAAATCACAGAATCTGCAGCCGTAAGCATCCAGGACCTTGGATATGGTATCGTATTCCTTGGTCTGTTCTATCCATTCAAAGGTAAATATTTCGGAGCCTTTCACACTGAACATGGAGATCATGCAGGCCGGAACCGGAAGATTGTTCCTGAGTACGGTGCACCCTCCGCAGCGGCCGGTATTGCAGCATTCGTTTACGGAATAATAACCGAATTCCTTCCTGAGGACATCGGAAAGTTTTCTTCCCGGATCTGTATTAAGCTTTATATGCCTGTTGTTCAATGTGAAATCGATTAACATCAGCTCTCCATCTTTCTGTAGATATATTCGGGTGAAATAGGAAATGATGAAATCATCTTGCCTGTAGCCTGGGAAACCGCGCTGCTGTATGCCGCAGGAATAACGGCAAAGGGGAGGTCTCCGAAGGAATAGATCTCAGAGGTTTTTCTGGTGTTTATAAGGTTTACCGATACAGGGACATAGAAGTCCTCTCTGGTCTTGGTGGTCCAGGCCAGACTGTTTGAAACCTGCTTGTAAATTAATTTTTTCATCAGGTCCTCATCATATTTTGCACCGCAGTCAAAGCAAGTCCAGATAGATTCTATCTTAGGTATATATGTTGCAATATCCATGGAAATCTCCACCACGGCCGCACCCCAGGATACGGTATTCATGAGATCTCCCGGATTGATCGATTCATTTACCTCTATAGGAAGGGGCTTGTCGATTCTTCTTTCCTGGACACTCTTGCAGCACTTGAAGATAAGTTCCATTATTCCGGTTGTCATTCCTCCCAGCATATCGGGAGCTGAATCCCGGTTCAGGTCTGTATGGTGGGGGTCGATTGCCACATCCTCAAGCCCCGTTTCCTTGGTTATGATACTTTTCCACAGTTCGTAATCCAGAAACTGCTGGGGAACGGTTCCCGTAGAAAATGTAATCTTCCAGTTGTCATCCAGCAGCATGTGCCCCGTAAAATCCTGACACAGTTTGCTGTTGAATTCAGAATCGTTCTTGAAAAATGCAATGGCCAGCCCTATACCGCGATTGAAATAAAGGTCTGTCTCCCCGTATTCCCGGTTGCTTCTGGCCAGCTCGTAGGAATAATGCTTTCTTCTGAAATCTGACTGACGAACCACATTAGCCACAATATTGCTTACTGTCTGGGAATGCTCCTCGTCAACGTTTTCACATCTCCATTCATCCGGTCCCAGTTCATTTTTCTTGATAATCTCATTTATGTGGTTTTCAGTTGCAATAAAAAGCTGCATGAAGTTAGGTCCGGTAATGAAGCCCATTGGAGGCATACTGGTCTTGATAAGACGCTGGGTAATGTTAATCTTTGAACATCTGTATGCACCGAGGATGATTTTAAGGGAATTTTCCATTATTTCATCCGAGAAAACGGGAAAAGCCCCGGCATTTATGTCAATGCTGATATCGCAGTTGACTATTCTGTCTGTTTCCTTAAGAACCGTGGTCTTGTAGCTGATCCTGAATGGATGCTGGGCAGGGACACACCTGAGAGCATCTTCCTTGGGAATGAAAAACTTTACCGAACGCCCTGTTTTTTTTGCCACCACGGCCGCAATCGCCGCATGATAGGATGGAAACCAGAGTCTTCCTTCAATGGGTGAGGGAATATTCATGACCTTTACCACCACATTGGCTTTGTCTGTTCCCATTATATCCGCAACAGTATCCCGTACATGATCGGGCCACTGGGTTGCAGTGTAGACAATGACCATGTTTCCCAGCAGCGAGATTACGGTACCAAGCTGGTCATTGTATTCAAGCTTATATGCAAGGCCGTCGGTTTCGGATTCCACAGTGTAGAGCTCTTCTTCCTGAAACTCCTCGTCATTGTATGTCCAGGTGGATTTCTTTTCCTCCAGTATCTGTTCCGGAACATAATCTCCGTCAAAGAAAAGAGGCTCGCTGGGTTTGTATTCCACATTTATCCTGCTGATGATATCCCTGACATTCCGTTCCTTTTCGGAGGCCACAATGAATACAGCCTGGTTCTGGTAGCTTACGGTGGTATCGCACAGGATGGGAATTTTTTTCCCCTGGATATCTATTTCATTCTTTTCAAGATCGTTGCAGGAAAAGATATAACTGTTGGACGGGATATCTTCCGGCAGCTTACAGTCGATGATTTCGCCGTTGATGATATCTGCCCTGAAAAGAGAAACCGTAAGATGATTGACCAGGTTAAGGTCGTTAAGAAACATATCAGAATTGCTCAAAATCTATCCTTTTACTGTTTTTTGTCCATCAGTTCATATCCAAAGTCGATGGGAAAGGCATTTTCATACATTGTCAGCATTACCTTGGCCCGTTTCTTCCGTCGGTCAACCTTGATTATAAGCCCTTCAAGCCCTTTCAGAGGACCGTCCGTTACCTCTATCTTATCATTTTCATTGAAAATTACAAAGGATTTTCTTATGGTTCTGCCATATTTTGTCAGTTCAAATATTATTCTCCGTTCATTTTCGGGAAGGGGAATAATGAGGGAATTGTCTTTAAGAAAACGGCAGAAGTAGGGAATCTCCCTGATGTCATTGCACATGCCGGCATTTACTTCATCACATTCCAGAAACACATAGCCCGGGAAAAGGGGCTGTTCAACACTTTGTCGCTTTCCCCCTCTGGTCAGAGTCAGTTCCCGTTTAGGAAAAAAAAGGTTCAGCCCCAGCGGTTCTGCCAGCTTAAGGAACTGTTCCTCCTTGCCTGTAAGTATCCGTAGCACGTAAATGTTCATCA
>JAZNLX010000217.1:0-7678 GCA_045579325.1 Spirochaetia bacterium | reverse complement strand
CCTTCCCAGAAGGAATCTGTTGCAAAAAGAACACTGTTGCAGTCAAACCTGAAAAATTCAAGAAGCTTCTTGTTCTCGTTGTCTCCCTGTTTATAGAGGGTCAGTCCGGTCGCTATGAAATCATCCTTCACCAGATTGTATACAGCAGTAAGCATGCTGTAAGAAGTAAAGAGAACCAGCCCTTTTCCTTCTGATGTTATGAGTACCTTTCTGATAAGATCTGCCAGTTCCTGTATGTACTCCGGATTTCCCGGATCAGAAAGATTGTCGGGGACAGTGAGAAGAACATTGTTCCTGTAATCAAAAGGTGAATCAAAGATATAGGTTTCAGGTTTCTTTTCCAGCAGTCCTATTCCGGTACGGCTGATAAAATAGTCGAATTTCCTGAATACGCTCAGTGTGGCAGATACAAAAATTATATTACTGAGCTTTCCGAAAACATTATCTTTCAGCGTTTCTGCCACGGAAACCGGAGTTATCATGAGAGATGTGAACCTGCGTTTGTCTATCCATACAATATTGCTGTCATCCTGCTTGGTGAATTCGAAAATGAAGGTAATGCATGAATTGAGCTTGGACAACAGAACATGAGTCTCGAACAGCCGGTTGTCTTCCTTTATTTCCTTATCCTTAGAGGAATCAAGTTCGTCGTAGATCTCTTTAAGCAGAGTAAACATTGTATTCAGATGTCTTCCCAGAACAGCCAGCAGCTCCAGCAGTTGTTCCGATGCGCTGTCATTTTCTCCCAGTTCGTATACTCCCTGCCGTTCATAAATCTTTTCCACGGAATCCAGGGCATTCAGAATATCCCTTATCAGTTCTGGGAGCTTGAGCACATCTTCCTGCCGGGATGAGCAAACTCTGAAGAATTTGATGAGACCGTATTCCCGTCTCCCCTGTTTACGGTAAATCTGTCCCAGTATCTTGGCCAGGATATGCCTGTTGAGAATTCCGGAAAAGAAGGATGTGGCTGAGTTTTCAAGGTTGTGGGCCTCATCAAAGATTACCCTGGAATAATACGGAAGTATTCCGGCCTGGTTTTCGCTCCCTTCGTTCCTGACACTCAGATCTGAAAAAAGGAGATGATGATTTACAACCAGGATATTTGCTCCGGCAGCCTCCCTCCTGACCTTCTGAACAAAGCAGCTTTCAAAAAAAGGGCATTTATTGGCAAGGCACCCTTCACTTTCGGAACAGATATCGCCCCACAGGTCGGCTGATGGATAAAACGGAAGGTCGCTTCTCTCTCCCGTGCCTGTGGTTTCCAGCCAAGCGGAAATGGAATCAAAGTCTTCCTTGTTATCAAAGAGTTCTGCTTCCTTCATTCTGTCGTAGAAACGCCTGAGACAGATATAGTTCTGCCTCCCTTTTACCAGTACCGCCTTGATTTTTTTAGGAAAAAGGGGGCTAATGGCAGGAATATCCTTTTCCAGAAGCTGATGCTGGAGGTTTATGGTTCCGGTGGAAATCACTACCCTTTCTCTGTTGGCCAGTACCCACATGAAGGCCGGAATAAGATATGCATAGGACTTTCCCACACCTGTTCCTGCCTCTGAGATAGTTATGCTTTCGTTATTGAAGGAGCGGCAGACTGTCTTCAGGAATTCTATCTGCTGAGGACGTTCCTCAAAGTTATCACACCTGTAAAGATAATCTATGGCATCCTGTTCAGCTATTTTCGTACTCATCTATCTTTCTGTGTAATGTCTTTCTGCCTATGGCAAGGACTTCTGCCGCCTTGCTCTTGTTTCCCCGGCACATTTCCAGAGTGGCCAGGATAACTTCTTTTTCTGCGCTGTCCAGGGTGGAGCCCAGTTTTATCTTGATGAAATTTTCGCTGTTTTCCCGTCTCATAGGCTGCGGAAGATCATCCACGGTAATAAGCCGTCCCCGGGCCATGACCACAGCGTTTTCGATACAGTTCCTCAGTTCCCTGATATTTCCCTTCCACCTGTAATTGTAGAGAATGGTCCTGACCTTGGGATCAAAACCCTCAATCTGCTTGTTGTTCTCTTCGGCCAGCTCGTTGAGGAATGATGTGGCTAGGATAAGAATATCTTCCTTGCGCTCCCTGAGAGGGGGAATATTGATGTTCACTACGTTCAGTCGGTAAAACAGGTCTTCTCTGAAATTCCCTTTTTCCACCTCTTCCCAAAGGTTTCTGTTGGTGGCAGAGATGATTCTGACATCGACCTTTACGGTTTCCTCTCCACCCACTCTTTCAAATTCCCTTTCCTGAATTATGCGGAGAAGCTTTATCTGGATGTTCTGATTGATTTCTCCGATTTCGTCCAGGAATATTGTTCCCTTGTCGGCCAGCTCGAATTTTCCTTTTTTTCTGGCTACAGCTCCGGTAAATGCCCCTTTTTCATGACCGAAAAGCTCGCTTTCCAGAAGACTTTCCGAAAGGGCGGCACAATGCACTTTGATAAACGGCTTGTCACTGCGGTCGGACATGGAATGGATGGCATCGGCAATGACTTCCTTTCCAACACCGCTTTCTCCTGTCAGCAGCACAGATGCCCTGGTGGAAGCAACCTGTTCCACGGTCTCCATAACCTTCTTCATCTTAGGACTTTTGCCAGTAACAAAGGAGCTTGAGGAAGCTCTGAGCTTTTCTACTTCAGATTTAAGAGATTTATGCTCCAGTGCCCTTTTTACGATAAGAAAGAGATGATCAAGGTTAAGGGGCTTGGTCATGAAATCGTATGCACCGTTATGCATGGTTTCCACGGCATTTTCCACGGTACCGTGTCCTGTAAGTATGATTACCGGAATATTGCTGTATTCAGCCTTGATTTTTTTCAGGAGTTCTTCTCCGGACATTTCCGGCATCCTGAGATCGGTAATCACCAGATCTATGTTTTTGTTTCTGATAATATTGAAAGCCTCGACCCCGTCGGATGCCTGAAAGGTGTTGTATCCTTCATCCTCCAGACCCATGGAAAGGCCGTTCCTGATGTTTAGTTCGTCATCTGCAATCAGAATGTTGAATTTCATTTTTCCTCCCATGCAATCTGGTGTATTTCCTTTTCGATTCTCGGAAGAACTATCTTGAAAGTGGTTCCTTTCCCTACCTTTGAAATGACAAGAATATCTCCGTTATGCTCCCTGATTACCCTGTACACAATGGTCAGACCTATTCCGGTGCCTGAATCCTTGGTGGTAAAATAGGGGTCGAAAAGCTTGCTGAGGTTTTCGTTCGGTATCCCCTCTCCCGTATCGCTGATCTTAAGAATAATGGATTCGCTGTTCTTTTCAGTCCTGACGGAGAGTGTTCCTTTTCCCTTTTTTTTCATGGCATCCCTGGCATTTATCACCAGGTTTGTAATAACCTGCCTGATATATTGTTTGTCCAGCATGATCAGAGGCATGTTTTCTTCCAGCATGAGCTTTATGTCAATATGACGGGACTTGAGCTCCGGACCTGTAAGATTGATGACATCCTTGACTATATCATTTATGGAATATGGCATCGGTGAAATCTTACGAGGTCTGATGGTGGCCAGGAAATCGACGATTATATTGTTGAGTCTTTCCACTTCTGCACTGAGAATATCCACCTTGTCTGTCAGCTTATGTCTGAATTCGTCCGGATCTGTTATTGTTCCGGTTTTGGAAAGCTGTTTTTTCATCAGCTGAAGATAAATGCTGATACTACCCAGAGGATTTTTGATTTCATGGGCCATTCCCGCAGTAAGGGCTGTAAGGGCCGAAAAGCTTTCTGCTCTCTTTTCCTTTCTTTTTTCCACTTCCCTGTCGGTAACATTTTCTACTGTTATGATATGCCCAGTGTTTCCCATATAGTTTTTCAGTCTTGAAACCCTGAATTCTATATAGTTCAGCTTGGTCTTGTCTGTAAAGTTAAAAACCTTGGTAATAGGTCTGTTGTTGCTGCTGTTTATGGCATTCATGATAAAGCCCGAAATTCCGGTATCATGGAACAGGCTCCAGACCTTGCAGTCCATAAGCTCTGTTTTCCGGATCTTGGTAAGCTTGCCCATGTATTTGTTTACAAAGACTATATTATGATCCTGATTGGAAACAATAACACCCGATGATATGGAATCGAGAACCATGGCCATCATCTCGTCATCTGCCGCAACATTCTTGAGAAGCTCCTCGTATATCTTTACTTTTTCTTCTGCCGGGAATTTTTCTGTTTTTTTAAGAACTGTAAGTACGAAATTCCTCATTTTTCATCCTCCCCGAAGGACAAAAGTCTGTCCAGAAGCAGTTCCGGACTTATATTCAGTGATTCATGGCTGTACCAGCATCCGTTGAGGAAACGGTTCAGGTAACAAAGCCTCCTTGACTCCGTATCGGTAACATGGGATTCAAGAAGCAGTTTCCGGCTGTGAAATATGATCCTTTCCAGAAAAAGCCTGAAATTGCCGCTTTCCCTAAAATCAAGCTCTTCTGCCAGTGCATCTCTGTCCGCGGTATCTCTGTCTGCCGAAAAATAATACCTGATATAAAGCTCTGCGGCAGAATCTATCCGGGCAAAATCGGGATTGCCGGCCGAAAAGAAATCGCCGAGGTTTTCAAAAGCAGTATTATTTTCTCTGAAAATGCGTTCAATAACCTGCCTGTTTTCCTCCGGGCTTCTCTCCTTCAGGCTGTAGACCCTGAGCCTGGACCTGATGGTAGGGATAATTTCTCCCATCTTTGATGTAAGGAAAATAAAAAAACATTTTTCAGGAGGCTCTTCCAATATTTTCAGAAGACTGTTTCTGGTGCTTTCGTTCATTTTTTCGCAGTTTTCAAAAATCACCACTTTGTTGCTTTCCGCGCTGGTGGTATGGGCCCAGAATGAGATTTTTCTCACATGCTCCACCGAAATGTTGGCCAGATTGTTTTCCTTGGAAACGGAGCCGGCAGCACTTACCAGAGAATCAATAAATTTTTCTGAAACAGTTCCGTTGCTTTCAGGATCAAAATTCTCAAGCTTTTCTTCGATTTCGTTAATAAAAGGCTCTGTTTTTTTGAATTTCGCCTCTTTTTCGTCTATAAATACAGGATTGAATCTGTGAAGAAGCTTTCTTATCGACCTAAGGAACATATAGCGGCTGAAAATTTCATTCTCTCTTTTAAGGAGTGCGGCCGTGAAGTTTATTTCCTCCATGAAGTTAGCGTGTCCCAGAAGAAGGGTATCAGGATTTGAAAGAAGCTTCTGCTGTCGGCATGAACGGCAACGGCAGTTCCATTTACGGTCTCCGGTACAGGTGATTCCCCTTGCAAGTTCAAGGGCGGTTGTAAGCTTGCCGGAATAAGGGGCCCCTTCAATAAGTATGGCTCTCGGAAGTTTACGGGACAGAACCTCCAAAGCAAGCTGAGTTGTTATGTCCTTATGTCCTATAATATTCTCAAACACCTATTTCTCCGATTACGGGAATGTCGCCTAAGCCTGTAAGTCCAAGCTCCTTAAGCAGTTCCCTTGCATAGCCGGCAAAGATACTGTCGCCGAAAATATCGCTCAGGTCAAAATATGGCTGGATATCAGCAATGAAAACAATGAATAGCACTGTCACGGATGCCTCCAGAAGCCCCCACATCACACCCAGGATTCTGTCAAGCTGATTGAGATGAATTTTATCCACAACCTTGTGAAAAAGGATTTCAAACAGCTTTATTATTATATAACTCACAAGAAAAACTACAAAGAATGAAAGAATCGGAATCCAGTTGATACTGTTTTTAGTACTG
Organism: Spirochaetia bacterium; assembly: GCA_045579325.1. Classification (GTDB taxonomy): domain Bacteria; phylum Spirochaetota; class Spirochaetia; order CADAEX01; family CADAEX01; genus CADAEX01. Next base: position 1,972 of record JAZNLX010000217.1, on the reverse strand, counting down.
ATAAGATCTGATAAAATGGGATTCATGTAAGGCTGGGCCAGTATACCGGCCGCAATTCCCCCAAAAAGGGCTGCCATATTCATGAACTCTGCAATAAAGCCCACAATCATTCCTCTGAAAAGGAAAAATGCTACTACTATTAGAAAAAATATATCTACAGGTGCCATTATTTTATCAACCTCATGATTTCATCTGCAATAAGAGATGCGGAATTCCCCTTTGACATACCTGAAATGTTCTTTTCAAGCTCTTTTTTACGGTCTGTATCCATTATGGAGTAAATTTCATCAAGAAGAGCCTTAGGTTCTATGACATCACTGTCCAGAACGGCGGCCGCATTGCTTTTCCTGAAAAAATCGGCATTTTTCACCTGGTCTCCCCTGGTACCGCTTCCTCTGAGGGGAATAAGTACGGATGCTTTTCCCTCAGCCACCAGTTCCCACAGGGAACCTGCCCCTGCACGGGTAATAACAAGATCTGCAGCAGCAATCACATCGGCAATTTCCTTCCTGATAAACGGCAGCTGGATATACCCGTCGGTGTCCGAAGGGGGTAAAGCTGCTCCCGCTCCGGTCTGATGAACTATACAGAACCTTTCGGCAAGTTCTTTTCTGAGAGAATAGACAAGGTCATTGATCTCACTGCTTCCCTGACTCCCTCCCACAGCAAAAATAACAGGCTTTTTTCCGTCAAGCCCCAAGAACGCCAGTCCTCTTTCACGGCTACCGGAATAAAATTCCTTCCTGACAGGATTGCCCACCACCATAGCCTTATTTCTGTATGCGGGCTTGATGTACTTGAGAGTTTCTTCCACTGAGAGAAGAATCCTGTCTGCAGATACGGAATTGATTTTTGTGGCAAGACCCGGAGTATAGTCAGATTCATGGGTCATTACCGGAATTCTCAAAAACCTTGCTGCAGCCACAGGAGGAACACTTACATAGCCCCCTTTGGAAAAAACTATTGATGGCTTGATTTTTAAAAGTATACAGAATGCATATACTAATCCAAGTGCAATTTTAAAGATATCAAAAAAATTACGTAGGGAAAAATATCTTCTGAGCTTACCTGACGGAATCCCGACAAAGCTTATGCCCGCGTCCTCTACCAGTTTCTTTTCCATACCTGTGGAGGAACCTATCCAGATAAAGTCTGATTTGCTGAAGCCGTGATCGGCACAAAGTGTATCTATTACTGAAAGACCCGGAAAGACATGCCCTGCAGTGCCTCCCCCCGTAAAGCAGATTTTTCTTTTCATGTGTCAATTTTACACAATAAAAAGACAAATGGCAATGTTTATTTTATATTTTTGATATCTTCGTAAAGGTTGATCTGAGCTCCGAAAACCCACCCCTGGATATCTCCCGATTTAATCATGTACCAGTAGTCCTCAATACCGTTTACCTTTTCGGGATCGGCAGTCTTGGTGACTATTTCAAAGATATCGTTCTTCCAGAGCATTCCTGCAGCTTCAGCCGAAGCATCGGGGGATTTTCTTATCCTGATATAGATTCCGGAAGGAGATCCGTATGCAAAGGTGGTAACCAGCTCCGATGTTACAGGGAGCTTTATTTCGGGAAATTTCTCCACTTCTTTTTCCCGGCTGCATGAGAAAAGAGAGAGTATCATGAATGTGACAAGCATAGTGCGGATCATTACCTTTGATAATAATAAATGTTGACTTCTTTGTATACCGTAATTATTATTAATTATAAGGTTATAAAATGAATATTATAATCGGTCATTCAAATACAGATCTTGATTGTCTGGCTTCAATGCTCCTGGCAAAGAAGCTTTATCCCGATTATTCGGTTGTTCTGTGCGACCTGATCAACCCGGTTGCAGGCAATCTTATAGGATATTACAAGGAAAAAATAGATTTTCTCACTTCTAACGAGCTTAAAGATCAGCCGATAGAGAATGTGGTGATTGTTGATACATCATCCGTAAGCCGCATCAAGGAATTCCTTCC
>JAZNLX010000216.1:0-4329 GCA_045579325.1 Spirochaetia bacterium | reverse complement strand
AAGATGATAATCACCAGATTCAGGTTAACCGCGGTTACAGGGTTCAGTTCAACAACGCAATCAGACCTTACAAGTGTGGAATCAGGTTTAACAAGAATGTAACAATCGGTACACTCAAGTTCCTTGGTTTTGAACAGATTTTCAAGAACAGCCTTACAACACTCCCTATGGGCGGCGGTAAAGGTGGTTCAGACTTTGATCCTACAGGAAAATCAGACAACGAAATTCTCCGTTTCTGCAGAAGCTTCATGACAGAGCTCCAGAAGCATATCGGTCCTGACACAGACGTACCTGCCGGAGACCTCGGTGTAGGCGGAAGAGAAATCGGTTTCATGTACGGTCAGTACAAGAGAATCCGCCAGGAGAACACAGGTGTTCTTACAGGAAAGGGACAGACATGGGGCGGATCCCTTATCAGACCTGAAGCAACAGGTTTCGGAGCGCTCTATTTCACAGACGAAGTAGTAAAACTCAACAATGACACACTTGCAGGCAAGAGATGTTCCGTATCAGGTTTCGGAAACGTTGCATGGGGTGCAGTAATGAAGGCTACAGAACTTGGAGCCAAGGTTGTGGCAATTTCCGGTCCGGATGGATACATTATCGACGAAGAGGGAATCAACACACCTGAAAAATTCAACTACATGCTTGAGCTCAGAGCTTCAAATCAGAACATTGTTGAACCTTATGCCGAAAAGTTCGGTGCAAAGTTCATCAAGGGAAAGAAAATCTGGGAACTCCCTGTTGATATCGCATTCACAGCAGCTCTCCAGAACGAGCTCAACGGCGAAGATGCAGAAATGCTTATCAAGAACGGTGTAAAATATGTTGTGGAAGTTTCCAACATGGGTTGTACACCTGAAGCTATCGAAGCATTCCAGGAAGCAAAGATTCCGTTCTGCCCTGGCAAGGCTGCCAATGCCGGCGGTGTAGCAGTTTCCGGTCTTGAAATGAGCCAGAACGCAGGTCATATCAAATGGGCTGCAGAAGATGTAGACAAGCAGCTTAAGGCTATCATGAAGAACATCTTCGAAGCTTGTGTACGCGAAGGTAAGCTTGCCGACGGTACAGTGGATTATGTAAAGGGTGCAAATATTGCCGGCTTCAAGAAAGTTGCCGATGCAATGGTAGAACTCGGATACTGATCCTTTCGGAACGTTCTTACAGAAACCCTCCCTTCCCGGGAGGGTTTTTTTATGCCTCTGTGAAGTTCCGCCCCTGGAAGCGGTTTTCGGCAATCATCTTTTTCTTTACCAGATCGTAGATATTGCCCTTGGACATATATTTTCTGGGTGCGGCTCTGTCTGCCTCGTAGGTGTCGCAGGTAAGCCTCATTAGTACGATATCCCGGGGAAGCATCTCGATGCAGCTGATGAGATACTCTATATATTTTTCACGGGAAGGAACCGTGAGCTCCCCCTTCAGGTATTCATCGAAAAGTGCGGTGTTGTAGGTTATGTTTAGGTCGTGGAATTTAACTCCGTGTGGGTGGAGAGCTCCCACATATCTTACCGATTCCTCCATATCCGAGAAATCCTCTCCCGGAAGGCCCAGAATAAGGTGTGTGGCGATTTTCAGCCCTTTCTGATGAAGAATGTCGAATGCCTGTTCATAATCGTCTCTGGAGTGCCCTCTGTTGATTCTGGAGAGGGTTCTGTCATTGGCCGACTGAAGTCCCAGTTCGACCCACACATCCAGTCCCTTATCCCGGTACGATGCCAGAAGATCTGCCTTCTCGCGGTCTATGCAGTCAGGTCTGGTGGCTACGATAAGCTCACTGAAATTTCCCAGCGAAAGGGCGTGATCATATATTTTTTTCAGGTTTTCCGGAGTGTCGTAGGTGTTGGAGAAGGCCTGGAAGTAGAGAAGGAAGACTTCTGCCTTGTATCTGCGCTGTGTGAAAGCCAGTCCTCTGGTTATCTGCTCCTCAATCATGGCCGCCTTGTCCAGGTAGGAGGCCCTGGCTCCCTGGGAGCTGCAGTAGATACAGCCCGGTCTGCTTCGGTCGGTTCCTCTGTTGGGGCATGAGAAACCGCCATCCACAGCTATCCTGTAGGCTTTCTTTCCGTATTTTTCCCGCAGGTAGGCAGAATATGAGTAAAAAGGCTCCATAGCTTATTTTTCGTGCTGGATCTTGGTGATGTCGTACGGAGTTCCCTGATATACATAGTAGTTTATCCAGTTTCCGTAAAGGAGATGGGCGCTGGATCTCCAGGATGTAACAGGCTCTTTCTCCGGGTCATTGTCCGGAAAATAGTTTTCCGGGATATGGGGATTGATTCCTGCCTTGACATCCCTTACGTATTCCTTTTTCAGGGTATCGGCATCGTATTCGGCATGTCCCAGAAGGAAAATCTGTCTTCCCTTTTCTCCTGCCACGGCGTAGATTCCGGCATTTTCGGAAGAGGCCAGAATCCTGAGCCCCGGAACCTTTTCCACATCTTTTCTTTCTATAGTGGTGTAGCGGGAATGGGGAACGGAGAATGTGTCGTCAAATCCCCGGAACAGCATGGTGTTTCTGCTTTCGAGAGTGTGCCTGTAGATACCGGAAAGCTTTCTTTCCATGGCAACCTTTGGGATTCCGAAATGGTAGTAAAGCCCGGCCTGGGCACCCCAGCAGATGTGCAGTGTGGAATAGACGTGGGTTCTGCTCCATTTCATTATCTCGCACAGTTCCGGCCAGTAATCCACATCCTCGAAAGCAAGATGTTCCACCGGCGCCCCTGTGATAATAAGTCCGTCATAGAAATTATCCTTCACATCCTCAAAGGTCTTGTAGAAAGCCAGCATGTGTTCAGCCGGTGTGTTTTTGGAATTGTGGGATGTAGGGGCAATAAGTTCCAGATCTATCTGAAGCGGAGTGTTTCCCAATACTCTGGCAAACTGTGTTTCAGTATCGATTTTTATCGGCATGAGATTGAGAAACAGAACCTTGAGAGGACGGATATCCTGCGCCAGGGCTCTGGTTTCTGTCATGAAAAATATGTTCTCTCTTTCGAGTATACTTGCAGCAGGCAGCTTATTGGGAATCTTTATAGGCATCTCTAATCCTTATCAGATAATTTCAAGACCCTTGGCCAGGTCCTCGATCAGATCGTCGACATTTTCAAGTCCTACGGAAAGGCGTACGAGACCTGCAGGAATACCGGCTTCCTTAAGCTGTTCTTCTGTAAGCTGGCGATGTGTTGCGGATGCCGGATTAAGACAGCATGTCCTTGCATCTGCCACGTGGGTCTCGATGGCTGTCATTTTAAGTGTCTTCATGAGAAGCTCTGCAGCCGGTTTTCCCCCTTTTACCTCGAAGGAGATGACACCGCAGGAACCGTTAGGAAGATATTTCTGAGCAAGCTTGTAGTACGGATCTGAAGGGAGTCCGCAGTAGTTTACTTTTTCAATCTTAGGATGCTTAACCAGGAATTCGGCTACAGCCTGTGCATTTGAACAGTGGCGAGGCATTCTTACATGGAGGCTTTCCAGGCCAAGATTAAGGTAGAATGCATGCTGAGGAGACTGGATTGAACCGAAATCCCTCATGAGCTGAGCTGTACATTTTGTAATGAATGCACCTGCCTGACCGAATTTTTCGGCATAGGTGATTCCGTGGTAGCTGTCATCCGGTTTGCAGAGACCCGGGAACTTGTCTGCATGGGCAAGCCAGTCAAATTTTCCGGAGTCTACAATTGCTCCGCCTACTGCCACTCCGTGTCCGTCCATATACTTGGTTGTGGCATGGGTAACGATATCCGCTCCCCATTCGAAAGGACGGCAGTTGATAGGGGTAGGGAAGGTGTTGTCCACGATAAGAGGAACACCGTTTTTGTGAGCAATGTTTGCCCAGCGTTCGATATCGAATACTGTCAGTGCCGGATTGGCAATGGTTTCTCCGAATACAGCCTTTGTGTTAGGCTTGAATGCAGCCTGGATTTCCTCGTCTGTGGCATCCGGTGATATGAATGTGAAATCGATTCCCATCTTGCGCATGGTAACGTTGAACAGGTTGAATGTTCCGCCGTAGATGGAAGCAGAGGAAATGATATGATCTCCGTTGTTGGCGATATTGAAAATAGCAAAGAAGTTTGCAGCCTGTCCGGAAGAAGTGAGAACACCTGCAACACCGCCTTCAAGGTCAGCAATTCTTGCGGCAACACAGTCGTTGGTGGGGTTCTGGAGTCTTGTGTAGAAATAGCCTGATGCCTCAAGGTCAAAAAGCTTGCCCATTTCTACGCTTGAATCATATTTGTATGTGGTGCTCTGGCAGATGGGAATCTGACGGGGTTCACCGTTTTTAGGCGTATATCCTGAATGAATACATTTTGTTGCGATTTTATA
>JAZNLX010000215.1:0-1581 GCA_045579325.1 Spirochaetia bacterium | reverse complement strand
CATAGTTTCCGCCCGGAAGAATATCCACATCTCCGCTTCTTGCAGCCAGAAGAAGGGTCTGCGGAGGGAATGTTATGTCTTTCAGCTTCATGCCTGCAGCCATGCTTGTTTCAGGAATCTGTATCTGGATTGCCTCGATATCGCTTTCAGGTATGGTATAGGAATTCTTTACGTTTTTTCTCCTGATGAAGCTCAGGATACCCTGAAGTGTACTGTGGCTGATGCTTACCGGTACATCTATTCCCAGACTGGCCGCAATGTGGATGTAGCTGGTCTTGTTTACCAGAGCGAGAGATTTCTTTATACCCAGCGATTTTGCATATACCGCCGTAACTATGTTCAGCTCCTGGTTGTTGGTGGCAGCCATTATCAGGTCGCCGTCTGTAAGGTCTTCATCCTCAAGTACGTTCTCGTCGGAAATATCCTCATTGAGAATAAGGGCTTCCGGGAATCTGGCTGCCAGCTCCCTGCAGGTGTTGTAGTCCCTGTCTATGATACAGATATTTTTCTTTACCCTGGAGCCTGCCCACCTGTTCCAGAAATTGCTTGTGCTCCTGTTGATTTGACCTTTCTTGTAGAAGTAATCGCATACATAGGTGGAAATGTCGTTTCCCCCTACGATAATCATCTTGTTCATCTCTATCCTGGCTTTTCCTTCCTTGGCCAGAAGTTCCGAAAGGTTTTCTTCCGTTCCCATCATATAAAGAAGATCTCCCTCTTCGATAAGGGTATCTCCTTTCGGGATAATGTAGCCTTCCTCTTTCATGATAAGGGCGAGAAGAATCTTCATGGGAACCAGCTTATGTATGTCCCTGACATATTTTCCCGCAAAGACGCTGTCCTGTGTCACATAAAGGCTTCGGATCTGGAATGTGCTGTTTTCGAAAAGCATTATCTCTCCGGTGGCACCGTGCTCTATTTTTGAGATGATGGCTTTTGCCGCCTCAAGTTCCGGATTTACGATATAGTCGATTCCCAGGAAAGATTTTTCCAAGAGTGATGTATGGGAAAAGTTTATGTTGTGAACTCTGGCAATCTTATGGGGAACATCGAATTCCCTGTTTACAAGACCGCAGGCAATCATGTTTCTCTCATCGGAGCCTGTCAGACAGATGAAGTAATCTGCCTTGTCGATATTTACTTCCCTGAGGTTATCCGGGTTGGTTCCGTCTTTGTTAAGTACCAGACAGTCAAGGGAATTGACTGCCGCCGCCGCTTTGTCTGCATCAATTTCAAAGATGATGACATCCATCTTTTCTTCGATGAGAATCTTTGCCAGGCGTGTGCCTACCCGGTCTGCACCAACAATAACTACTGTCATATACCAATATTGTACAACAAATGACTTTATAAGACAAGTTAAAGTTGTTATAATATGATTATGGGTATCATAACCTCGGTTCTGGATAAAAAAGAGCGGCCTCTGCTGATGGGTATACTGAACGTTACACCCGATTCTTTTTTTCCGGGCAGCCGGGCCGTTTCGGTTGATATGGCTGTGGAGACTGCACTCAGGATGGAGAGTGACGGAGCAGATATAATCGATGTGGGGGCTGAATCCACCAGACCCGGCTCGGTAGC
>JAZNLX010000214.1:0-3156 GCA_045579325.1 Spirochaetia bacterium | reverse complement strand
GGCCGGCGAAACAATAGGGAAATCAGTGAACGGAAGCTTCCTTTTCGAAATCTACGATACGGAACTCAGGCAGTATATAAATCCGCTGCTCATGACGGGAGGGAAAAAGGATCGCACAGGTCCGGTTCTGAGGTCGGCGGAGCTTAACGGAGAATCCGGAAAAAAATCCCTGATGACAGGCCGGGAAACAGTAAATCACGGTTCTTGCGAGCTGGGATTTGTATCGGACGAAGTACCTTACAGGGTCACCGTAATAATGAACGGGATAACTGTTTACGATAAAATGAACCGTACAATAAAGCCATCTCAGCCTCTGCCGTCAGGAATAAAGCTGGAACTGATACAGGGTATAACTGTAATCAATCTGGAGCTTTCAGATTTTTACGGAAATAAAAGTTGTAAAAACATCGTACTGGAGGTAAAATAAATATATGAAATGTTATTTTTCCGACACTCAATATCCAAATAAATTCTCAAAGTATCTTTTGAAAAAGTTTAATAATGTAGAACTTTTAAAAGCAGAAGAGATAGAAATAATGGAAAAGAATGGTTGTTGTGCCGATTCCTGGGATCAGATTCGGGTACGCAGACCGTTTCTTCCTCAGCTGGTCCGAAATACCGTTTTTCACGGTACCGTAATTATCGGCAGGTTGGAAAAAGCTTTTTTTGATGTGGACGGAAGCAGATACCATGTGGGGATCAGCAACTGTATTATTTCTTCATGCTGCATTGATGACTATCCTTCCGTTTCTTTCAGTTCCCTCTGGGATTCAAGTATCGGAAAATATGTTGTTATTCATAACTGCGGTGAAATATCCTGTAACGGAAAATCTCAGGATTACCGGCTCAGGCTTATAAACGAGGCAGGAGGCAGGGAAGCTGTCCTTTTTCCGGGCATTACCTTGCAGGAAATATGGCTCCAGACTTCATTCCCCGATAAAGGGATACTGCACGAAAAGCTTGCAGCGTTCACCGAAGGAAAAAGAACAGATGCCAATCCGGAGCTGACAGTTATCGGAGACCATTCTCTTATAAAAAATGTAAAATATATCAGGAATTCCCGTATTGGGCGTCATTGTATCATAGACAGTGCCTCAGGAATTTCAGGCTCCCATATTGCATCATCCGCAACACATAAGACCAGGATTGCAGACAATGCCATAGTAAGGGATTCCATGCTGGATGCCGGAGCTTCTGTGGAAACCGGAGCAATAGCTGAAAATTCCTACCTGGCAGGGAGAGTAAGTCTCAGCCTGGGGGCCAGGGTTATAAGCTGTGCCGTGGGTCCTGTGTCGCACATATCATGCTGCGAAGTCCAGAATGCCCTTATTTTTCCTCTTCATGAGCAGCATCATAACAATTCATTCCTTATTGCCGCCTCAATCGGGGGACAGAGCAATATAGCTGCCGGAGCTACCCTGGGCTCAAACCATAACAGCCGCAGAAACGATGGCGAACTGATGGCAAACAGAGGCTTCTGGGCAGGGCTCTGTACTTCCGTAAAGCACAATTCCAGTTTTGCATCCTTTACCTTGCTTGCAAAATCAGATTTTTCCCATGAAATGGATATCAGACTCCCGTTTTCCCTTGTTTCCGAGAACAAGCATACCGATTCCCTGGAAATAATGCCTGCCTACTGGTGGCGACACAATATGTATGCCCTTTTCAGAAACCGTAACAAGTTCATGAAAAGACTGGGAAAGGAATACCGGGGCATAGAGTGTGATTTCCTGGCTCCCGATACTGCGGAAGAGATTCTGAAAGGAATCGATCTTCTTAAAAAAGAGAGCTTCAGATATGAAAATTCCGATAGGGAAACAGTTATCCGCGGTCGGGACAAGGGGCTTAAAGCATACCGGGAAATGCTTCTTTTCTATTGCTGTTCGACAGTGATTTCTTATCTGCAGCAGCCCGGAACAGACAAGGCCTCCCTTATGGGAATGAAGCTGGATGACACCTATGAAACCGGCTGGCACAATGCGGCAGGAATTCTGGTGGGTAACATAGCTCTGGAAAAGATGATTTCCGACATAGAAAACGGAGAAATAATTTCCTGGGACGAAGTCGGTGACAGATTCGGAAGATTTGAGCTTGAATACCGGAGTGAAAAATTCAGGCATGCTGTTCATCTGTTGGGAGAAATCTACAATTCTCCTGTTCTTGATGAAAAAATGCTTGAGAGGGCAGTTAAGGATTACCGTAAGCTGGCTCAGGATATCAACGAAGAGCTTGTAAAGAGCCGGGAAAAGGATTTCAGTAATCCGTTCAGGAAAGTCACCTACAGGAGCAGCTATGAAATGGAGGCTGTTCTGGGAACTCCCGATGACGATATCATGCTGAATGACATGCACATCGATGTAGAGGAGTGATTTCCTTAAGTTTCGGTATTTTTTCTGCACATTCTGCGTTTCTGACAGGGCATCTTTCATAGAAAGGGCATCCTGAAGGAAACTCTGTAAGGCCCGGAATTTCCCCGGTGCCCTTTTTTTCGAATATTCTCTTGTTTTTTCCTATTTCGGGAACCACACTCAGCAGCAGCTTTGTATACGGATGTCTAGGATTTTTGTACAGTTCCTCAGGTGGGGCCGATTCCACAATCCGGCCTGCATACATGACAGAAACCGTGTCACTCATGTAAAGGACCACCGCAATATTGTGGGCAATGAAGATATAGGACATACCCAGTTCCTTCTGTATGTCGTTCAGAAGATTGAGTATCTGGGACTGTATGGACACATCCAGGGAAGATACCGGTTCGTCACAGATAATGAAGTCGGGACGGGACGAAACCGCACGTCCTATGCATATCCTCTGTCGCTGGCCTCCCGAAAATTCGTGGGGAAACTTGTCGGCGCTGTCTGCAGGAAGTCCCACCAGTTCCAGAAGTCTTTCCGCTTCCTTTCTTATATCCTGCCTGCTTATCATTCCGGCTGCAACCATGGGCTCGGTAATTATATCCTTTATCTGCATCTTGGGATTCAGCGAAAGGTACGGATCCTGAAAAATATACTGGATTCTGTTCTTGCCCGGTGCTTTGACTGTTTCTGCGGTATCCGGCTTTATGACACCGAGAATGCACCTGGCCAGGGTTGTCTTTCCACAGCCCGATTCTCCCACTATTCCCAGGGTTTGTCCCTTTCTTAGCTCAATATCTGC
>JAZNLX010000213.1:0-6119 GCA_045579325.1 Spirochaetia bacterium | reverse complement strand
GTCGAGAGCCGGGGTTACAAGACTGCTGCCCGAAACAATGCTGCGTCCCTTTACTGTATGGCTTTCAGGGGTGGATACAATATCTGCAAAAAATTTCTCCAGGCTTATGTTACCGTAATCAGTAAGGAAATCTGCTTTTATGTTCTTTCCCGAAAACCTGAAGTTCCTGATCTTCCTGCCCGGCTTTTTCTCTTTTTCGATATCCTCCCGGTTATCTGTTTCAAAGCTGTCGAAGAGGTCTGAATCCAGGGTCTGCTGAAGATTGACTGTACCGTCGTTGAATTCAATTCCCGAAACAATGAATTCCCTTTTGAAAAGCCATTTGAAGAAATTGAACCTGACTGTGAGTTCACTGCCGTTAAGAATTTCTCTTCCGGTATCGTCGGTAAAGATTATGTCATGAACAGTAACACCGTTTATGAAGAACGGATCCACAGTGGAAAAGCTTATGTTTCTTGAAAAACGGTTTTCCATTACGGAAATGATACGGTTTCTGGCATTTTCTGCTTTTTCGGATGCCATCAGATGGACATAATATGAAAAAAGAACGGCAACAGCTGCGGCAATGAGAAGAATAGCTATTTTTTTTATATCAAAGAAAAATCTGCTGCCCATATTTATCCATCATCTAGTATACATTATTATCAAAAAAAATTCTCGTTTTTTATATATTTTTTTTTATATAATTAATATAAATATAAATTAACATGAAAAATATGAAAAACAGCGAAACAATCAGGAATTTTGTAGTTCTGGAAGGACTGGACGGAGCCGGTACAACCACCCAGCTGGACATGCTGTACAGCCGTCTTTCAGCCGAAGGAATTCCTGCCGTAAGGACCAATGAACCCACTTCCGGGCATATAGGACGCTTTATCCGGGAAATTCTGGGAAGCAAGGTGGTGGTGGATCCCTTTACCCTGGCTCTTCTTTTCTCTGCAGACAGAAATGAGCATGTGAACAGCAAGGAGGGAATCAGAAGCACAGCCGGAGAGGGAAAGATCGTTGTGTGCGACAGGTACCTTTTTTCAAGCCTTGCCTACCAGTCCATGAGTGTGGACTTCGATACGGTGGCCGGACTTAACAGTTTTTATCCCCTGCCGGAGCATCTTTTCTTCATAGAGCTTTCTCCTGAGGAATGCGAAAAAAGAAGAGCTGCCAGAGGAGAAGAGGCTGAAATATTCGAGAAGCTTGAATTTCAGAAAAAAATTGATGCCAATTACAGAAAAGTCCTTGAATTATACAAGGACTCTCCCATGAAGATTCATATTCTGGACGGCCGCAGATCCCGTGAGGAGATCCACGGAGAAATCTTTACTCTGCTTTGTAAAGATCTTTAGGGAAAAGGATAGGGAGCATGTTTTCCTCAGAGATGAGATACATGAATGTGTCTCCCCTTTTCCTTACCACATACTTGTAATTTTCGCCGTCAACGATTCTCCTGCAGTCAAAGATCATATGTCCGTATTCCGCACTGTCTATCTCGATTACTGCATTGGCGTTGAAATCCTGATCTCCGTTGACGAAATCCTCGGCTTCAAGCATGGCAAGCTTGTTTGCAATGGTATCTGCACCGAACTTTACCGGAACCTGAGACTTGTCTATAAGGTTTTCCCACTGTCCTTTCTTGTCCGGTCTGTCCTTCTTGATGGAAATCTTGTTTCCTGAAATATCGCTTATGTTGATGGCAAACATGTCCTCTCCGATATATTTTTCAGGGAAAAGGCGCATGTTGAACCAGTACTTAGGATCCTGCCCGAAATGGCGCTGCATGGTTGCATCTGTAAGGTAGATCTCGTCCGAGAGTGTGGATCTGACATAGTCTCCCTTTCTTCCCGGCCCTTCTTTGCCCACATAGAGGATGAATTTGGATTCTCCGCCCGCAAATACCTCCACGGTATCGGCCCTGTTATCTTCCAGCTCAAACTGCTCCAGATTTTCGTTCCCTCTGCCCACAAGCCTGAACTTGGTAACGTCGAAAACAGATGTCACCAGGCTTTCGATCCTTACACCGGAGGCCGGATATGTTACGTTTTCATCAATTCTAACCACCCATTCATCTTTGCCTTTCTTTTCAAGCATGAGATTTCCGGCTGTGGTGGAAACCTTTACCCCGGAAAGAGTTTCTTTCAGGGTCTGGTCAAACATCGGCTCCATGGAAAGCTTGTCCACGGTATTCTGTGCCGAAAAAACACCTCCCAGGAAATAGGTTCCTGCCATTATGATTATTGCTGCAGATAAGCTTAATACTTTGGTTCTGAATTTCATTTTGGTTACGCATCCTTTCTTTTACGTCTGACATATCTGAATATACCGTAGAAAATAATTCCTGCAGGAATGATGAGGATATTCACTGCATAAACAGCTATGATAGCTCTGATCTTCTCGCTCATGTCAGAAATCTTGTTGAGTCTTACATCCCTCATGCTTCTGGTCTTGATATTCATGAAGCTGTCGTTTGTAAGCCATTCCACCGCATTCTCGGCAAAAAGCATGTTGGCCGGGCTTTCGGTATATTCTATCAGATTGGAGATAAAGTCAGAGTCACCTACAACGATAATTTTTGTATCGGGGGATTTGCTGTCTGTAAAAGCACTTCTGAAGGAGCCTGAAACCGCGTATGCGAGAGCGTGGGAGCCTTTGGTCTCCTGGGCTACGTTCTGTGTTGTATAGGCTTCGTAAGGGCTTCCTGTGATGTAATCGGTAAGGAGCCAGGATTCATCGGTGGATGAAAACAGCTTCTCGTAGGAAAGGCCATCCACCGGAGATGCAGCCAGGGAGCTTGCCCACATCATGTCCAGGCTGACAAAGCCTGCGGTTACGGGATTATCCTTGGATACATACTTGCTGTTTACACTGAGCCACTGGGGATAGTTTATCGGAAGCTGCCCTTTCATGGTGATTTTCTTGCAGTACTTGTCGAGAACCATGTCGTTGTTTACCGTGATTCCCCACTTTTTGAGCATTTCGATACAAGGATTGTTTTCTATCTTGGTTGCCTTCAGGTTGTCCGCCATATCCACATGTACGCCGTCTACGGCAAAGATAACCTTTCCGCCATCCATGATGTACTTATCAACAGGCTTAAGTTCCTCTTCTGTCATGTCGTCGGCCCCAAGAAGGAAAAGGACGGAAACAGAGCTGTCTATGGCGGCTCCCCTTTCGAGGATTTCCACATCGCCGTTCATTTTCATGGCTTCGTGAAGGAATGTGTAGTAATAATCCACCGTATTCTTGTCACTGCCTGCCAGGAGTCCCACCTTTGTTTTTCTGTTTTCGACAAGCTTCTGGATGGTGCTTGTAACCTCGTACTCCAGGTTGGAAAGGTCCAGGATAAACGGAATTACCTCTGTCCTGTCCAGATACTGGATAAGTATTCCTGAGAACACAGTGGAATAGGATCTTTCATTGTTGTCATAGATTTCCACCTGCTGGGCAGTGATACCCATTTTCTTGGCATAGCTGTCCATGAAGTTCTTGGCCGGATCTATGGAGCTTGAAACGATGTGTCCCCTGGAATTTGCCGCATATTCGAAAAGGATATCCTCAATCTGTCCCGCAACAGGAGAGATTGTCCTGATCTTGTCGGAAATAAAATAAGTGATATTGACCTGTTCAGGGATAGTCTTTATGTAATCCTTTGTGGTGGAAGAAATTGTAAAGGATTTGGTTTCGGTCATATCGATTCTTCCGAAATATCTGGTAGTGTTCAAAGCCAGAAGAATGGCTGCCACAAATACCAGAACTGCTAAAATTAACTCTTTTTTTCTGTTGTTCATGTCTGCCGCCTTACTTCTTTAATTTGATTACCTTGATGTTCAGATAGAGGAAAAGAGATGTGATTATGGCAAAGTAAGCAAAGTCCCTTGTGTCAAAAATCCCTTTCTCGAAAGATGCAAAGTGAGTGCTGAGAGAAAGATAGCTGAAAATCTTTCCCAGGGCTCTCGGTATGTTGATCATCATGGTTATGTCGCCGATGAAAGTGATGAAGATAAGAACCACCACGCTGAATATGTATGCACTGATCTGATTGGAGGTTCTTGATGATATGAACTGACCTACCGCAAGTCCGGAGATTCCCAGAAGGAATGTTCCGATGTATTCACCGAGTATCTGTCCGCTTTCAAAGTTTCCGAACATATTGAGCATTATCGGAACCGGAAATGTAAGAACTATCATGATGCACAGGAGAAATACCGCACTGAGGAATTTTCCCATGACTATTTCGAATTCGCTGAGAGGAAGGGTGAACAGGAGCTCGTCGGTCCTGAGTTTTCTTTCCTCTGCCCAGCTTCTCATGCTTATGGCCGGAAGGATAAGGATAAAAAGAATAGGCATGATTGAAAAATAGCTTCTCATGGAGGCAGTATCGTTGGCAAAGAACTGTCCGAAAAAGAAGAAGAAAATATTGAGGCTGAGCACGAAGAACAGTACCACCAGATAAGCCATAGGTGAGTTGAAATAAGCTTTAAGCTCCTTTTTTATAAGACCTTTGACGTTCATTTTTTCACACCCCCGCCTTTTTCTTGGTAAGTATCCTGAATATGTCTTCAAGGCTTGTCTGTTCAGGAACTATGGCCGAAAGCCTTAAGCCTCCCCTGACTGCCCAGTCGAAAATTTCCGCACCTGCATCGGACTGCTTTCTGGCGGCAATCTTAATAACGGTCCTGTCCCCTTTCCTTTCCTCCGAAACTATGCCCAGAACTGAAGGGAGCATTTCAAGGGATGAGATATCCGCATTACCCATGATTTCGACAGTATAGCGGTCATCCTCGCGGATTTCGTCCCTGATCTTGTCGGGAGTACCTTCTGCCACTATGTTTCCCCTGTTGAGGATAAGAACCCTGTTGCAGACCGCTTCCACTTCCTGAAGGATGTGGGTGGAAAGGATAACAGTCTTTTTCTGCCCGATATCGCAGATAAGCTTTCTGATTTCTATGATCTGGTTAGGGTCAAGACCGGTTGTAGGTTCGTCCAGGATAAGGATTTCGGGTGAATGTACGATTGCCTGTGCCAGGCCTGTCCTCTGCCTGTATCCCTTGGAAAGCTTTCCGATTCCCCTGTATACCACCGGGGTAAGTCCGCATTCGGTGATAACCCTGTCTATTTCCCTTTTCTTGATATCCTTTGGTACCTTTCTTATGTCGGCCATGAAGTCCAGGTACTCTATTACGGTAAGGTCGTCATAGAGCGGTGCCATTTCGGGAAGATACCCTGTGGATTCCTTTACCTTCAGTGGATTGTCATAGATGCTGTAACCGTTCAGCACAGCGTTGCCTGAAGTCGGAAAGTGATACCCTGTAAGGATTTTCATGATTGTAGTCTTGCCGGCTCCGTTTGGTCCGAGAAGCCCTACGATCTCTCCTCTGCCTATGTCAAAGGAAACATTGTTTACAGCTTTGAATTTGCCGTATATTTTTTCAATATTTTTGACATGAATCATAAATTGTCTCCAGATTTAATCCTCGTATTTGATTGAAAGAGTCTGTCCGTCCTTGGTAAGGAAGGTATCGGGAAAAATTTCCCTTGCTTCCTCCAGAAGCTTTTTCAGTTCCTTGTCTGTATAGCGGGGACTGTAATGGATAAGGCCGAGCTGTTTGATGCCTCCCGCTTCCGAAGCCGTACGTGCGGCCTCCGCTGCAGTCATGTGCTTTTTTTCATGGGCCGATTCTTCCAGATCCTTCTCGAACATTCCCTCGCAGATAAAAAGATCTGAGTTGCTTACCTTAGGTGCAATCTGCGGAAGTGCCAGTGAATCGGTGACAAAAGAGAATTTTCTCCCTTTCCTGGCTTCTCCCAGAACCATGTCCGGTGTTATTATCCGTCCGTTCTCAAGGGTTACGTTCTCCCCTTTCTGAAGTCTGGACCACATGGCTCCCATGGGTATTCCCAGTTCCTTTGCCTTTTCCGGATGGAATATGCCGGCACGGGGAAATTCGGTAAAGGTATAGCCGTAGCAGGGCTTTGTGTGTTCAAGCCTGAAAGCCTCCACCTGGAAGGAATCTGTGGCAAATACTACTCCCGGTTCCTCGATTTCCTTGATGATGACCTCGTAGTTGATGTACATGTCAAGGATTTTCATGTTTGCTTCCACGAATTCCCTGATTTTAGGAGGGCCA
>JAZNLX010000212.1:0-12036 GCA_045579325.1 Spirochaetia bacterium | reverse complement strand
CTGCATTGGAGGCAAAGATCTGGATGGCATAGCATCCTTCCTCTTCCCCTTTTTTCATGAGGCTTTCTGTTTTTGCACTGTTTCTGGTCAGGGCCTCAGAAGAAACCATTTCGGTATAGCCCATAGCCGATCCCCATTCGGCAGCCATTCCCCTGAAAGCCGCATCGGTAAAGCCGGCCATGGGGGCAAGAAAGATATTACCCGGTACTGTTACCTTTTCCGAGAACCTTACCGGGTGAAGAAGCTGATTCATTATTCTGAAATGTTGAAGAACCTGAGGCTGTTCTTGTAGAGGATATCAGCTGTCTCCTCCGGATCCATACCTCTGAGTGCCGCAATGAATTCCAGTGTGGAATGAATGTAGGAAGGCTTGTTGCGCTTTCCCTTGTATTCCGCAGGGACCATGAACGGACTTTCCGATTCGATAAGCATGTTCTCTATAGGCATGTTCCTTGCTGTCTCGTGGAGATTCTTTGCAGTCTTGTAGGTTACATTGCCCGAAAAGGAGATAAACATGTTCATGTCTATTGCTTTCTTTGCAAATTCCCAGTCCTCTGAGAAGCAGTGGAGAACACCTCCCTTTGCCGGAAGTCTGTGACTGACGATTTCAAGGATATCCTTTCCCGCCTCCCTGTTGTGGATAATTACCGGGAGTCCAAGCTGCTGAGCAAGCTCCAGCTGTCTTATGAAAAGGGAAATCTGTGAGTCCTTGTCTCCGAACTTTCTGTAGTAGTCCAGTCCTGTTTCTCCGATGGCCACAACCCTGTCGTAGCCTGCTCCCTCTATTATTCTGTCTTCCCAGTTCTTTCCCTGGTGGCGTACTTCTGACGGAGAGATACCGATGCTGTGGTAGATATTTGTGGCGGTTCTGAGATTGTCATAGACAATAAAGAAGTCATGAAGACTGTTGCAGATGCTGGTTATGTGTTCAACCCCTCTCTGCCTGGCTTCCTGTACAACTATGAGTTCTTCTATAGGATCTTCGTGAATAAGACCTATGTGCGCATGAGTATCAAAAAATTTCATGATTTTTTCCTGATAATGTTGTATTACTTTAATAATAACATCTGAAATCAGGGGTCGTCAACATTTATTTGACAAAACATTTCCCCGATGGTATATTGAAGGGGCATAGGAGAGGAGAGTGTCCCCTGTAAAACATTATAAAAAGGCTGAAAACCGTATTGTCAGAAATATACAGAGGTTTTTCTGCTCTCTGGGATCGGCGGTCTCATCATTCATCATGGGAATAGTCAGTGTCTGCAGGCAGCAGCTGACAGTCATGTTCATTCCCCATTCCGAAAGGACAATATTCAATTTCAGGATTTCGGTTTTCTCTCTTATTGTCATGACCTTCCTTTTTGCGTGTATGATCATGTCCTTCATTCTCTTTACCACCCGGTTTACCGGCGTATCTGACATGCTGGTATCCAGCAGCACTGAGCTGGAAAGGAAAGAGGAATCGCTGGAGATAATCAGGGACGGGATTTCCGATCTGAAAAATACATCCAGGGTTTTCAAGGATGCCCTGCTGGATACGGTGGAAACCCTCGGGCTGAAAACGGAGCAGGCCCTTCCGGAAACGGAAGCCGCAGCTGTCAGCTCTGATATCAGGGAGCTTGAGGAGCTCAGGTCCCTTACAGGGCTGCTGAAGGAATCCATGGGGTATTTCGACGATATCGCATCCCTGCTCAAGGCCCAGCAGGAGCTTATAGTGGAGCTTCCTACCGTATGGCCGCTCAAGGATGTACGGGGAAGGGTAACCTCCTCCTTCGGGCCTACCACCCACCCGTTTTCAAGGGAGTGGTATCTGCACAAGGGAATCGACATTGCATACAAGCGGGGAACCAAACTGGTGGCCACAGCCAACGGCAAGGTCATTGAAAAGGGGTATGAGCCCAACGGATACGGTAATTATATAGTAATTAAGCATAAATACGGTCTTTATACCAAATTTGCCCACATGGACAAGGTATATGCCAAAGAGGGGCAGAACGTGCTTCAGGGAGATGTAATCGGAACTCTGGGGAACACAGGTCTCTCCACAGGTCCTCATGTCCATTACGAGGTGCGTATCGGTACTCAGGTCGTGGATCCTCTGCGCTACATGAATTTCAAGAGCGGCGGAGATGCTTAGAAGGGAGAGTTTTTGAATGGGAAAGGATAACACTGCGGCAACAGGAAATACATTGGTAAATTCCCTTCTGGGACAGGGATCGGTTTTCAAGGGAGATATCCGGGTAAACGGCATGCTCAGGCTTGACGGAGACTTTACCGGAACCATAGTCAGCACCGGCAAGGTTTTCATAAGTGAGACCGCCAGGGTCGAAAGCAGCATAAATGCAAGTTCCGTGGTTGTCGGCGGGGTGGTCAAGGGAGATATTACCGCCACAGACAAGGTTACTGTTCTTTCCACCGGAATGGTGGTGGGAGATATCCGTACAGCCCGCCTGGTGGCTGAAGAGGGTGTGGTTCTCGACGGAAACTGCTTTATATTTATAGAAAAGGAAAAGAAGCCTGCGGAAAGGAAGCTGTTCGGAAAAAAGACAGAGCCTGAAGCGGAAGAAAATGCCGGAAAGGAATCCGCGCCGGCTGAAAAATGATGGATACCGTTGCCGAAAAGCTTGCCGAAGCGCTGCGGGAGGCAGGAAAAAGGCTTGATGCGGATCCGGGGCGGATGCAGCTGGAAGAATACGGCAAGGCACTGGGAAACCTTCTTGCCTATATTTCCGAAAATGCATACATTATTGAAGAGGAAAGGGAAATAAAGCTGGACCGGAGCAAGGTTGCTCCTTACAACAGGGTGGAAATACTCAGGGAAAAGCTTGTTTCCACAGACCGTATCAGTGACGATTTTATCCGGGAACTGATGGACGGACAGAAAGAGAGGCTTGAAATACTGAAAAGATACAGCGGTGCAGGGGGGCTTCTCATCAACACTGACAGATAAACGGACGGTAATACATGAGCGAAGAAATTACAGATGACATTGTTCTGGAAGATGAACAGGAAATAAATGAAGTATCGGATATTGATATTCCCGAGAAGCTTATAAAGATCAGGTTTCTCCATTTCAACGAGACCGAATACTGCGAATATCCCGAGGGAATGGAGCTCAACAACAGGGATTACGTGGTGGCCGACGGAAAATACGGAAAGGACCTGGCCATGGTCAAGGGGGGAATGTACCTGGTGTCCGAAAAGGACAGACCTAAGCATATCAGGGAAATCTATACCATTATCCGCAAGGCCGACGAGAACGATCTCCGCAGATACAGGGAAAATGAGGAGCGGGAAAAGGAAGCCTTCAGGATCTGTGCCGAAAAGATTGCAGACCACAAGCTGGACATGAAGCTGGTATCTGCCCATTATCTTCTGGACGAACCTAAGGTCATGTTCTTCTTTACCGCTGACAACCGTATCGACTTCAGGGCGCTGGTAAAGGACCTGGTGGTGGTTTTCAGGGTCAGGATCGAGCTCCGTCAGATCGGTGTAAGGGATGAGGCCATGGTAACCGGCGGTCTGGGTGTATGCGGAAGGGATTACTGCTGTCACGGAATTACTGACAAGCTCAGGACTGTTTCCATAAAAATGGCCAAGGATCAGAATCTTTCCCTCAATTCAATGAAAATTTCGGGTGCCTGCGGAAGACTTCTCTGCTGTCTGGCCTACGAATACGACTTTTATGCGGAGGAAAGAAAGAAGTATCCCAACGAAGGAAGCCGTGTAGTGTACGAGGACAAGTTCTACAAGGTTACCGAAAACAATATTCTTACCAAGACGGTAAAGATAACGGCTGCAGACGGTGCAGGCTTTGTAATGCCGCTTTCCGGCTTTGTTTTCGATTCTGAAAAGAAAGTGTGGAGAGTTACCGAAGAGCCTAAATAATTACGGCTTATTATTGACACAAGTTATTGATGTCTTTATATTTACAATATTAATTAATCGGAGGAACAAATGGGTCAGGTAAGTAAGAACTCCCGTGTCGGATCATCTACTCATAAGTTTTTCTGCCCATGCGGTGGAGAAATCAAAATGAAGACTGTTTTTGCAACCGGCAAGAAAAAGAATTATGCCGAATGTGACAAGTGCAAGAGACAGGAACGCAAACCAAGCGATTTCAAATAAGATCGGAAAAAGTCTTATTGACTATCCGGCCTTAATCTGCTAAAACCATTTTATTAATTATAAGGAGTAAATCGTTGTCAGAAAAAAGGTACAGACAGAGTTTGAAAAGACATCTCAGAAACAAGATGACAAAGAGCGAAGTCAAAACTTATATCAAAGATTTTACTGCTGCAGTTAATGGAAATGACAAAGCTGAAGCTGAAAAAGCCTTCATTCTTGTAACAAAGAAGATGGACACAGCTGCAGGAAAAGGAATTTACCACAAAAATACTGTTGCAAGAAAGAAATCAAGATTGGCAAAGAAGCTTAACAAGCTTATCGCCGGCTGATTAACGGTAATTAATCCTGGGGTCTATATCGGAGTTATCAAGAAATGAAAGTTACAAAAAATGACGTAGTTGAAAATATCTACGAAGATACAGGATTAAAAATTACCAAAAAAGATATTCATTTAATCGTTGACAAAGTTTTTGAAGAAATCAAACAGGCTCTTATTGAAGATCAAACTGTAGAATTACGCGGCTTCGGTACTTTTGAAGTCAGGACACGTAAAGGTCGGGAAAAAGCCCGCAATCCGAAAACCGGAGAGAAGGTATCGGTTGATGTCCACGGAGCCGCCGTATTTAGACCGGGAAAGGAACTGAAAAACAGTGTCTGGTCGATCAGGAAATCTTAAAACACCCTTATTACTTCTCTTATCCTCAGTTTTATTTGCATTTGCATTTCCCTCATTCATAAGTGAAAAAGGCATAGGCTTTCTGGGCTTTTTTGCATTGCTGCCCATGTTCGCTGCCATTCACGGCATCAGACTGAAAACTGCTCCCCTCTGGGGTTTCATATATGGGCTGGTAACCTATGCTCTGTTCAATTATTGGCTGGGAATTTTCTATCCTCCCGCCATTGTCATAATACCTTCGCTTTACGCAGTCTATTACTGTGTTCTCTTTCCGTTGCTGAAAGGGGCGGATATGCTTTTCCCGAAGTGGGGCTTTATAGTACAGAGCCTTATCTGGATAGGGTATGAATATCTCCGTACCCGGGGATTTCTCGGATATCCATACGGAATCCTGGGCTATACCCAGTATGCATTTCCGGTACTGGCCCGTACTGCAGCCGTCACAGGTGTATGGGGTGTTTCCATGCTGCTGGCTTTTCCGTCGGCCCTTATGGCTGCCATGCTCAGGAAAGGAATCAGAACCTATGCGGTTCCGGCTGCCGCCTATGCTGCCGTCCTGGCTGCGGCTTTGGTTTACGGTGTCGTTACAGACAGGGATTATTCAGAATACCGGACTGTCAGAATGGCGCTTATACAGCAGAACATAGATCCGTGGCAGGGGGGCACAGAAACCTACAGGGAATCTCTCAGAAGGCTTAAGGAACAGAGCCTCAAGGCGGTGAACGATCCTTCCGGGAAGCCTGATATAGTGGTTTGGTCGGAAACCTCATTTGTCCCTTCCGTGGACTGGCATACAAGGTACAGGACCAACAAGCAGTACTACGAACTGGTAAAGGAGCTTACCGATTTCCTTAAAACCCAGGATGTCCCTTACGTTTTCGGAAATAACGAAGGGGTCAAGGGGCGCGACAGCAAGGGGCGGGAGACCCGTCTCGACTATAATGCCGCTCTTCTGGTCGAAAAGGGACAGATAACCGATGTTTACAGAAAGATACATCTGGTTCCTTTTACAGAACATTTTCCTTATGAAAAACAGCTCCCTTTTATATATAATTTCCTGGTGGACTGGGATACCCATTTCTGGGAAAAAGGGACTGAATATACAGTTTTCGATGCGGCCGGAATGAAATTTTCCACCCCTATCTGCTTTGAGGACAGCTTCGGAGATCTTTCCAGGGAATTTGTAAGGAACGGGGCCCAGGTCATAGTAAACCTGTCAAACGACGGCTGGGCATTCTCCGTACCCTCTGAAATGCAGCATATGGCCATGGCTGTCTTCAGGGCACTGGAAAACAGGAGAACCGTGGTCAGAAGTACCAACAGCGGCATGACCTGTATCATAGAGCCCTCCGGAGAAATATCGGAAATCATAGAGCCCTTTGAGGAAAGCTATCTTCTGGGCAATGCCCCGGTCTATGACGAAACCACCACGCTGTACAACAGGTTCGGAGACTGGTTCGGTGTTTTATGTGCCGTTTCTGCAGCGGTTATAATGCTGGCTGCCCTCATAAGAGAATTGACAATAAAGCGGAAGTGTAAGAATATATGAGTATGTTTAAAAATAACAGTGTAAAGGATGTTGACAGGACAGCAGCTGCGGTTCTGGGCAAGGAAACAGAGTTCAGCGGAGTTCTCAGGTTCAGCCGTTCTCTCTCTATCCAGGGAAAATTTGACGGAACCATCGATGCCAAAGGGTATCTTTATGTGGAGCAGGGTGCTGTGGTAAATGCGGATATCAGGGCCCGTTCAGCCGTTATTTCGGGACAGGCCAGGGGAAATATCCATGTGGATGAAAGACTGGAAATGACACCCACCGGACGTGTTTACGGAGATGTGACCACATCTGCCCTCAAGATTGCCGACGGTGTGATCTTCGAAGGAAGATGCGAGATGATAAAGAAGGATTCTGAAATAAAGATTTTTGAACAGACCGGTGAAAAACTCAAAAATACCTGTAGAATCAGGAATTAATAATTGCAGGGGGTTGACAGTTGTTGCCTCCTGTGAATAAAATTGAAAAAGAAATCAGCAAATCAAAAATACCGCACATTTTTTAAAAACGGAAAATATATAAAAAGAAATAATATAAATACATTTTTGGAAAAGGAGTAATTCTCTTTTTATGGTTGAAGAAGAAAAGAGCGTATCAGCAGAGCCTGAAGCGGCTCCAAAAAAGCGCGAACGCCGTGTTGTCCGCAGAAGGATAGTCAAGCCGGCGGAAACTGCTGCCTCCCAGGCAGAAAATCAGGTTCAGGAACAGCAGCCTGCAGAAACCCAGCCGGAACAGGAACAGGTGCCGGTACAGGAAAGGGCAAAGCTTGTAATCAACGATCTCATCCAGATGGGACTTCCCGAGCTTCGTGTTTTTGCTCTGGATAACAATGTTCCCAAGGAAAATCTCAATACACTCAAGAAACAGGATCTTATTTTTCAGATTCTCAAGGCACATACTGCCAATAACGGTATTATCTATGCCTACGGATCTCTGGAAAATCTTCAGGAAGGGTTCGGATTTCTCCGTTCTCCTCAGAACAGCTATCTTCCGGGGGCGGACGACATCTACATTTCTCCGTCACAGATCAGGCTTTTCAACCTGAAGACAGGAGATATCGTATGGGGACAGATCCGTACACCTAAGGAAGGGGAAAAATATTTTGCCATGCTCAGGGTGGAAAAGATCAACGGCGACGATCCCATCATTGCCCAGACAAGAGTTCCCTTTGATAACCTGACACCTCTTTTCCCTGACGAAAGAATAAACATGGAAACCGAATCGGGAGATCCTTGTACAAGGATGATCAACCTGTTCTGTCCTATCGGAAAGGGACAGAGAGGGCTTATCGTAGCTCCTCCGAGATCGGGAAAAACCATTATCCTGCAGAAGATTGCCAATGCAATCACCGAAAATCATCCGGAGATTCACCTTATCCTTCTCCTGATCGATGAAAGACCTGAGGAAGTTACCGACATGCGCCGTCATGTCAAGGGCGAGGTTATTGCATCCACCTTCGACGAGCAGGCTACCAGACATGTTCAGGTGGCTGAAATGGTAATCGAGAGAGCCAAGAGAATGGTAGAACACAAGAAGGACGTGGTTATCCTGCTGGACTCCATTACCAGACTCGCAAGAGCATACAACCAGACAGTTCCTACATCGGGAAAGATTCTTTCCGGAGGTGTGGATTCCAACGCTCTTCATAAGCCTAAGAGATTCTTCGGTGCGGCAAGAAACATTGAGAACGGCGGAAGCCTTACAATCATTGCCACAGCCCTTATCGAAACAGGAAGCCGCATGGACGAGGTTATTTTCGAGGAGTTCAAAGGAACAGGAAACATGGAGATGGATCTGGACAGAAAGATTGCCGACAGAAGGCTCTATCCTGCCATCAATATCAAGAAATCAGGTACCAGAAGGGAGGATCTTCTGCTTACGGAAGAGGAACTTAACAAGATCTGGATCCTGCGTAAGGTTATTAACCCTATGGATGATGTAGAAATTATTGAAATGTTGATTGACAGAATGAAAAAAACAATGAATAATAAGGCATTCTTGAGGTCTATGAATACTACAGGTCCTGTGGATATACAAATGTGAATTGGAGGAAGTGATGAAAGAAGGTATACATCCTGATTACAAACCGGCAAAAATTACATGCGCATGCGGAAATGTTATTGAGACTGGTTCTTCAGTAGGCGATATCCAGGTTGAAATTTGTTCAGCTTGCCATCCATTTTTTACCGGTAAGGAAAAACTGGTAGATACAGCCGGAAGAGTAGAAAGATTCAACAAGAAATACGGAATCAAAGCTAACAATTAAGTTATTCTTTATTAAATTTATTCTGGGAACACGCCTTTTCACAGGGCGTGTTTTTTTTGTTGCATTTCTGAAATAATGGACTTATAATATATGCAATGGAAAGGATTTTTTCCTTGCACAGGCAAGAATTCGGGGCAGATCCGCTTGTGGTGGCGGAAGCACCCGGCAGTATTCATCTCCTGGGAAACCGGACTGACTGCGAGCCCGGTTCGGTTCTTGCGGTCAACACGGATCGGCGTATCTCTGCCGCCATATCATTCCGTAATGATTTAAATTTTCATTTCTGTTTTCACGATCTGGGGGAATCCAGACATTCGGGTATAGCCAACAACAAGTTCAGAAAAGAGGACCGATGGGCAAACTATGCGAAAGGGGTGCTTTACCGTCTTTCGGATATGGGCTTCAATATTCGCGGGCTTGATATTTCCCTGTTCGGCGAGCTGCCCAAAGGGACCGGTATTTCGTTTAACCTTTCGGTATCGGCGGCGGTGCTTACGGGGGTGAACAGCCTTCTTGATCTCGGTCTTTCTACCGGACAGATGGCAGATATCATTTTCTGGTGCGAACAGGTCTATATCGGAGAGGGAGAGTGTGCAACCTCGGCCTACGGAATGCTTGACGGAAATGACGGGGCAATGACTTTTGCTGATTTCAGGACCGGTGTCTCGGAAATAATTCCTTTTGACGACCCGGAAGCAAGAATCGTGGTAACCGTGTCCAATGTTCCCGCTGTTTTGGATGTGGCCGGAAATGCCGAACGTAAAAAATATATTTCCAAGGCTATTTCCGTAATAAATGCCAACAAGTCAGTCCTTGACAGGTATTTCAGGATATCCGATTTCAGGGGGCTGCTGGTTTCCTATCCCGATAAGATAAAACGCTGCTGTATTCATATGGCAGAGGAATCCAAAAGGGCACTGGACGGGGCAGAACTTCTGCGGCAGCGCAGGTTTGCCGAATTCGGAAAGTTGCTGAACAGATCCCATGAAAGCCTCAGGGATAATTTTGAGATTTCGTGTCCCGAACTGGACTGGCTTGTAAAAAGAGCCCAGGAAACAGCCGGGGTTTACGGCTCCAGGATGCTGGGCTCCTCTTTCGGAGGCAGCACTGTTGCTATAATCAAGGAGCAGGCTGTAAAGAGCTACCTTAAAAAGCTTGAGGAATACGAGCGGATCTTCGGCTTCAGGACCAAGGTCTTTGTCAGCAGCCCATCAAAAGGGGCAGGGATAATCTATTCCGCACACTGATTGACACACACAATGATTTTCGGGAATATTTTATTCCGGAGGGGAACCTGATGATCAATATCGTATGGGGATTTAACGGTACCGTTGTTCCCATGCTTCCATATACAGTTTTCTACGACAGCGACCATATCCTGCTGGATTACCTTATCCAGAACCGTTTTTTCAGCTTCGGCGACAAGCTCAGGGCATCCATGCTTCTCAGGCTGGAGGAAAAGGATTTCTGGGCTCCCTGCTTCAGAAAGCATACCGGAAGATTTCTGGAAAAGAAGCCGTCTGCCGTAATCGAAGCGGTGGCCAAGATAATCAGCCCCAGGATTCCCGAGGAAAATCTTGACATGATGCGGGGGCTCAGGGATGCGGGCTACAGGATGTACATTGCCAGCTGCAGCGTGGGGAACATTGCCTCCAGAGCTCTTGAAATGAGAAATGCCCTGGATATTTTCGAAACTGTCTGTGCAAACCGCATCTCAGTGGAAAACGGAATGATGACAGAATACAATCCTGTTTTTCTCCGTGGAAAGGACAAGATAGAATATCTGGAAAAGAACCTTAAACTGAGCCGGGAAAATACCGTGGTCATCGGTTCCGGAAGGGATGACATTCCTCTCCTGGACTGGTCCGGATATCCTGTTTTCATAGACCAGAGCAAACGGGGCTGGGAGAAGTACGGAAACAAGAATTATGTTTTCATAGAATCCTACAGGATGATTCCTTCCATAATCCGAAGCCTTACCTCCAAGGAGCATCTGAATTGAAAAAGCTTACAGTTTTTGATATGGACGGAGTTCTGATAGATGTTTCCATGTCCTACAGAAGTGCCACAGTCCGTACTCCGTATATATTCCTGCAGCAGTGCAGAAACAGCTCCCTATTGCCCGCTCCTCTTTTTTCAGTGGACGAGCTTTCAGTTCTGAAGGAACTGGGTGGACTCAACAATGACTGGGATATGACCCATCGGGTGCTTGCTCTGCTTCTTTCCGCAGTGGATACTTCGGGGGAGCCTGAATCGTGGGATGTGGCGCCGCTTGCCGGTTTTCTTGCGGCAGAGAAAAAGCCGCTGACCCTTCTGTGCCGTGAAGGGAAGCTTTCTTCCCGTGCCGATGATTTCTACCGGGGAGATGTGGGAAGCGGAAACATTATCAAGCAGATATTCCAGGAAGTGTACCTGGGGCCGGGACTTTTTAAGAAGACCTACGGATTTTCTCCCGAATATTATGCCGGAGAGGGGTATATTCACCGGGAAAAGCTTCTGGTGAAAAAGGAAATACTGAGCCGGCTTGCAGAACGGAGTATTCTGGCCATAGCCACCGGAAGGCCTTTGAAGGAGGCGCTGTATCCGCTGGAAATAAACGGCCTGGATATGTTTTCGGCAGTTCTCAGCCACGATCACTGTATGGCCGAAAGCGAAAGAGTTTTCAGGGAAACGGGAAAAAATGTTTCATTTCTCAAGCCATCTCCGTTCATGCTTGATGAAATAATGAAGCAATATGGCGATGCCGTGGATTTAACATATGTGGGAGATACCGGAGATGACATGAAGACAGCTGCCGGTTCCGTTCATCCGTTCCGTGCGGCCGGTGTCACCTATTCTGCTGCAGATGAAAAGGAAGCTGAAAGAAGACTTCTGGAATGCGGTGCAGATATAATAATAAGAAAGCCTGAAGAATTGGGGGATTTATGAATAAAGTAAAGATAATATTATTCCTTATGATTGCCTTGCTGGTGATTTCCTGCGGCGGCAAGAAGGAAGAGAGCGGTGATTTTGCCGCAGAGATGGAGGCCCTGATGAATGCAAATCAGGGACAGGCACTTCTGGACGGCCTTGTGGGGCTGGATAAGAAATATCCCGACCGTCTTGCACTCAAGATAAATATTTCCGGCATGATGCTGGCCCGTAACGATATAAAAGGGGCCGGTGAATATCTGAAGCAGGGACTCCCTCTGGTAAAGAAATCCACCGACAGCAGCGAAAAGTATGTGTTCTATACCAATATGGCACAGTACAGCTTCAAGAATCAGGACCCTGGTAAATCGGTGGAATATGCCGGGGAGGCCCTTGCCGAGGATAAGAATGACCCTCTGGGAGTAAAGCTTACCATGGCCAAGGCATATTCCGAACTGGGAGATACAACCAGTTCCCTTAAGCTGTTCAGGGATGAATGGGCTG
>JAZNLX010000211.1:0-2142 GCA_045579325.1 Spirochaetia bacterium | reverse complement strand
TCTTACTTTTTGTTCTATTTCATGGGCCATGCTGTCGGCCAGATACAGGAGGATATCCTCCTTGTTCCTGAAATACCAGTAGACCGCACCCCGTGTTACATTTGCAACCCGGCATATATCGCTTATCTTTGCACGGGAATAACCCATTTCCAGAAAGACCTTAAGGGCGGCATCCACTATGGAGAGCCTTGTTTTTTCAGCATCCTCGTGAGTACGTTTCATTTTTTCCCCTTAAAAATTTACATACATACTGTTTGTATGTAACGAATATACAAAAACGGGGGATAATAGTCAACTATGTAAAAAAAAACCGCAGCCTGAATTTCAAGGTATCAGGTACTGCGGCATTTCCGTTATTGAAAAACAGCTGTATTATTTGCGTTTGAGCCAGCTGAAAAGAGTTTTCTTGTTCCTGTCCTTTTCTATTTCCGGAAGGATCTTGTTGGCCATGGTTCTCGGCCATTCAGGGTAGTAGATTGCCTCGTCTGTCTCGTACTTGTCCAGAAGCTGTCTGAAAAGCATTTCCGACTCGTCATATTTCTTCTGTTTGTATTTGATGAATGCAATCTCGTATTCTGCTTCGATAATCTTGTTTTTCATATCCGGATAGCGGACCATGAATTCCTCATAGTAAGCGATTGCTGTCTTGTATCTGTTCCAGTCGATTACCGCTTCCTGTGCCTTCTGAAAAAATTCCTCCGGGGTGATGTTCTCATCGTGGAGATCCTTCGGAACCGATGAACAGGATGCCATAAAGATTGCAAGTGTAAGTAAAAGTATAATTTTTTTCATTTTAATCCCTTGTATGTGGTTATAATAACACCTCAAATTTTTTGTGTCTACAGAATTTATGTTCTAAAAGAAGTAATAGACTTCAGGTTCGAACAGTTCTTCCGGTTCGGTATAGGGGAGGTCCAGGTCTGCAAGATTTCCGGAGAAGCTGCATATTTTCCAGTTTCCCTCTTCTCTGGTCAGCTTGAATTCACAGGCGCAGGAGCTTCTGTCCCGGAAGCATCTTACGGTAATCTCAGTGTTGCCCTCTTCCCTCCGGCTCTCTCCGAATCTCAGGGCTGTGGGAATGTATCCCTCTTCTGCCCATTCTTCAAAAAGTACGGTAAGCATTATCCTGCTTTCTGCAGTAAAGAGCCGGGCAGACTCCTGTCTCAGGCTTTTCTTGCCGTAGCTTTCGAAAAAGGAGGCCAGTATCTCTTCCGGGCTCCCTTCCTCAGGTGCCTCCGATGCGGTTTTTCCTATGAGAAAGTCTGCAGGATATACCGGTTCTCCCGGCCGTGCCAGAAGGAATCTCCTGCTGCCGTAGTTTTCTCCTGATATTTTTTTCCCGATTTTATCCGGGATGTTTCTTGATTCCAGTATGGATTTTTCTATTTCGTCAATTCTGCTGCTGCCTGCTTCGGATACAGTTTCAGGTACAGGCTCTTCTGCCCGGATTTCAGGCGTTTGTTCGTTGCGTGAGCATGAGACTGACATAAAAATAACCAGGACAAGAAAGAAAGTTTTTTTCATTCTGAATAAAATATAACACATCCTTTCCTGTTTGGAAATAGCTGTTATCCGTAACCCTTGACATTAGATTTTCTCAGGAATAATATTATAGAAACCCAAAAATATATATGGAGTGTAATAATGGTAAGTTACAAAGAGCTGGGATTGGTAAATACCAGAAAGATGTTTGAAAAAGCTGTAAAGGAAGCCTATGCGGTTCCTGCATACAACTTCAATAATATGGAGCAGCTTCAGGCTATCATCATGGCTTGTGTTGAGACAAAATCTCCGGTAATCATTCAGGTTTCATCCGGTGCAAGAAAATATGCAAACCCTAATCTTCTCAAGAATATGGCCAGGGGAGCAGTTGAATATGCCCACGAACTTGGATACGACATTCCTATCTGTCTGCATCTTGACCACGGCGACACATTCGAGCTCTGCAAGGACTGTATCGACAACGGATTCTCTTCCGTAATGATTGACGGTTCCAGCAAGTCCTTTGAAGAAAATATTGCACTCACAAAAAAGGTTGTGGATTATGCCCACCAGTTTGATGTAACTGTAGAAGGGGAGCTGGGTGTGCTTGCCGGAGTAGAGGATGAGGTAAGCTCTGAGGTATCCCATTATACAAAACCT
>JAZNLX010000210.1:0-5224 GCA_045579325.1 Spirochaetia bacterium | reverse complement strand
AGGTTCAGATACTTTTGAAAGGTAGCTGAACTTTTTAGTTGATCAATTCTTTGCTTTGATTTTCTAGCAAGTTGTTGACCTATTTTTCTTTGGAGTAAATTTTTGGAATTTTGAACATCGCATAAATCTGAGAAAAATTTTTGTAATTCAGAATTTTCGTAGTCAATTTCCATTAAGTTACCTATTAGGTAATATAGTGTAGATATAGTGATATGTCAAGTAAAAATTACCTAATAGGTAATAAATATTATTTTCGATATATCGAAAATGTACTAAAAATGCTCTTGATTTTTTCGATATATCGAAATAAAATAAATATATGAGTGTTATTCGTTCTCTTTATTTTAACAAAATAATTCCTTTTATTGATAAGCCTGTTGTAAAAGTTATCACTGGCATTCGTCGTTGTGGAAAATCTGTTATGATGGAGCAGATACAAGAATATCTAGTAGAAAATGGTGTAAATCCACAATCTATTTTGGCTTTAAATTTTGAATCATTCACTGACAGCAGAATAAAATCATTTGAAAGTGTAACTGAAGCGGTGAAAATTCTTGCAGAAAATTCCGCTGTGAACAAACTTTATCTTTTTTTTGATGAAATTCAGGAATTAGACGGTTGGGAAAAACTTATAAACTCCTATCTTATAGACTTTAATTGTGATATTTACATTACAGGTTCAAATGCAAAGTTACTTTCTGGTGAACTTGCAACTTATCTTGCAGGTCGATACATAGAAATTAAAATGTATCCTTTTAGTTTTTCAGAATGTCTTATAGCATTAAAAGAATTAAACGGTTTTGACGTTTCCCCAAAGGAAGCCTTTGAAAAATATATAAATGTTGGTGGCTATCCTTTCTTATATAATTTTAAGTTCAATGAATCACAACAAAAACAATACCTCTATGATATTTTTAATTCAATTATTTTGAAAGATATTTGTAATAGATACAAAATAAGAGATATTGCCCTTTTAAAATCACTTATTACATTTTTTATTTCAAATATCGGAAATAGTTTTTCTTCATCTAGTTTAATTAAATATCTTAAAAATGAAAAACGCTCTCTTTCTACCGAAACTGTTTATAATTATCTTGAATATTGTAAAGAAGCTTGTTTATTACATCTTGTTTCTCGTCAAAATATTGAAGGAAAAGAAATTCTTTCAACTCAGGAAAAAATCTACATTACTGATCATGGAATTCGTCAAAGTCTTTTCATGAAAAATCAAAAAGATATTAATCAGATTTTGGAGAATATTGTTTACATTGAACTTCTAAGGCGGGGGTTTTCTGTAACTGTCGGGAAGTCTAAAACACAGGAAATTGATTTTTGTGCTCAAAATGAAACGGGAATAATTTATTATCAAGTTTGCTATCTTCTTGCCAGTGATGAAACTATTGAAAGAGAATTCTGTGCTTTTTCAAATGTAAAAGACAATTATCCAAAGTTTGTTCTTTCTCTTGATGATTTTGATTTTTCAAGAGATGGAATTATCCATAAAAATATAGTAAAATGGCTTTTAGAAGGATAGAGGAAAAATTTATGTCAGCTTACACAGAAAATTCTTATGAAAATGCTTTGATCGAGCTGTTTACAAATGTTTTAGGATATGAACATGTATATGGGCCTGATGTGGAGCGGAACTTAAAATCACCTGTGTATGATGATATTCTTGAAGAATCGATCCGCAGAATTAATCCCGGTGCTCATAACCGGGCTATAAATGAAGCTCTTCAGAAAATAAGAAATTTCGATAATGCAGATTTAATAAAAAAGAATTCCGTTTTTATGGATTATCTTCAGAACGGAGTAGAGGTAAGTTTCATGGCTGCCGGGGAATTGAAATCTGATATCATTTATCTTGCTGATTATGAAAATATCAGCAACAATTCCTTTATAATCGCAAATCAGTGGACATTTATAGAAAATTCCAATAAGCGGCCCGATATTATTTTGTTCCTTAACGGATTACCTGTTGCACTTTTTGAACTGAAGTCTCCTAGTTACGAACATACTGATGCAAGCGAGGCCTATTTACAGATCAGAAATTATATGCAGGAAATTCCATCCATATTTATTTATAACTGTATCTGTGTTATGAGCGATCAACTGACAAGCAAAGCCGGTACAATTACCTCTGATGAAAACCGTTTTATGGAATGGAAATCAAAAAACGGGGAGCGTGAATCTGATCAATACGGGAGATTTGACATTTTCTTTGAAGGAATTTTTCAGAAGAGCCATTTGTTGGATATTATCAAAAACTTTATCTGTTTTAATAGTGATGGAATAAATTCTTTCAAGATTCTCTCTGGATATCATCAGTATTTTGCTGTACGAAAATCAATTGAAGCAACAAAAAAAGCTGTTGATACAGATGGTAAAATCGGTGTTTTCTGGCATACCCAGGGTTCCGGAAAATCTCTTTCCATGGTTTTTTATGCTCATTTGCTTCAGTCTGCCCTGGATAGTCCTACCATTGTTGTAATTACCGACAGAAACGATTTGGATAATCAGCTTTTCGGACAATTCTGCAGATGTAAGGATTTCCTCAGACAGGATCCGATTCAGGCTGAAAGCAGGCAGCATTTGAAGGAACTGCTTTCAAAGCGTAAAGCCAATGGTATTTTTTTTACTACAATGCAGAAGTTTGAGGAATCGGATGAGCCCCTTACAGAAAGAAAAAACATTATAGTAATTGCGGATGAAGCTCACCGTGGACAGTATGGGCTTTCGGAAAAATTCAGGACAATCAAGGATAAAGAAGGAAACCTTATTGCCCGTCGTACTGTCGGAACTGCAAGAATTATCCGTGACAGTCTTCCAAATGCCAATTATATAGGTTTTACAGGTACACCGATTTCAAATCAGGATAAAAATACAATTGAGGTTTTTGGCAACTATATTGATATATACGATATGACACAGGCTGTGGAGGATGGTGCAACCCGCCCTGTTTATTACGAAAGTCGTGTTATAAAGCTTAAACTTGATGAAAAAATTCTTGCAAGGATTGATGCTGAGTATGAATTGCTTGCTGACAATACTGATCCGGAGGTAATTGAAAGAAGTAAACACGAACTGGGTAAAATGGAAGAAATTCTGGGTAACGAAAAAACAATCAATTCTCTTGTAGAAGATATTATCAGCCATTATGAAAATAACCGTCAGTATCTTTGTACCGGAAAAGCTATGATTGTGGCTTACTCCCGCTCAATTGCTATGAAGATTCTGAATAGGATTCTCGAACTCAGACCTGAATGGGGTGGCACTGCAACCAATGAAAGCGGTCTTGATGTTGATTTTGTAAACAGGTTAGATGCAAAGGTTGCACTCGTAATGACCGAGAGCAACAAGGATCCTGAAGATTGGCGAAAAATCATAGGAAATAAAACCCATAAGCAGGAACTTGCCGTCCGTTTTAAAGATAATGAAAGTCCTTTGAAAATTGCTATTGTTGTTGATATGTGGCTTACAGGTTTTGATGTTCCGTCTCTTGCTACTATGTATGTTTTCAAGCCTATGCAGGGCCATAATCTCATGCAGGCTATTGCCAGAGTAAACCGTGTATTTAATGACAAAGAGGGTGGCTTGGTAGTTGACTATATCGGAATTGCCGGCAGTTTAAAGCAGGCAATGAACGATTATACCAATCGGGACCGTAAAAATTATGGAGAAATGGATATTGCTGCAAGGGCTTATCCTAAATTTCAGGAAAAGCTTGAAGTTTGTCAGGATTTGTTCTTCGGATTCAATTATGAAATATTTTTTACCGGATCTGAATTACAGCGTGGTTTGATTATTACCAAAGGTGTGAACTTTCTGCTTGATCCGGCAAAAGAGGATGCAAAGCAGACATTTATAAAAGAAGCTTTGATATTAAAACAATCTCTGTCTCTCTGTTCATCCATTGTAAAGGAACGGATGAGAATGGAAACTGCTTTTTTTGAATCGGTACGTGTACTTATCATGCGGATTATATATAATTCACCGGGTAAAAAATTTTCTTTGAAGGAAATTAATGCCAGAATAAATGAATTACTAAAACAATCAATAAAGTCTGATGGTGTTCTTAATCTTTTCAGTTCGGTTGAAGAGCAGGTCAATTTATTTGATCCTGCATTTCTGGAAAATATAGCAAAGATGAAAGAGAAGAATCTTGCCGTAGAAATGCTAAAGAAATTAATAGATGAGCAGATAAAGGTTTATAAGAGGACAAATCTTGTAAAGTCTCAGAAATTCAGTGAGCTTGTTCAGCAGTCTTTGAATAAATATTTAAACGGAATGCTTACAAACGAGGAAGTAATTCAGGAGTTGTTGAAACTGGCTGCAGAAATGGCTGAAGCTTCAGAAGAGGCAAATAAGCTTGGTCTGACGGAAGAAGAGCTTGCTTTTTATGATGCTCTTACAAAACCTGAAGCAGTTAAAGAATTTTATAAGAATAATGAGCTTATAGAATTAACAAAAGAACTTACAGAGACTCTTCGTAAAAATAAGACAATCGATTGGCAGAAAAAGGAATCTGCACGTGCAAAGATGAGATTGCTTGTAAGAAAGCTTCTTAAAAAATATGATTATCCTCCAAAGGGTTTTGAATATGCTGTTCAGACTGTAATTTCTCAATGTGAAATGTGGACTGACAATTCAGAAATATTTATTGAGAACAAAAAAAATATTTTATATTCTTATCAGCCTTCCTTGTGGCAAGCTGCAGAATCCCCGGTCCCTTAGTACTTCTCCTCAAATTCGGTCAGAAGTT
The DNA here is from genome assembly GCA_045579325.1 of Spirochaetia bacterium. Taxonomy (GTDB): domain Bacteria; phylum Spirochaetota; class Spirochaetia; order CADAEX01; family CADAEX01; genus CADAEX01. The sequence goes on along the minus strand of JAZNLX010000210.1, from coordinate 462 downwards.
TGTACATTTCCTCGTCCAGATATTCCAGTGCGGCGGCTCTGATATCTGCCGGTATTCCGTAGTAGGCCTCTGCAATCCCCCCGGTAATGGCTGCCAGTGTGTCGCTGTCGCCGCCTATTGATATGGCGTTTCTGATTGCATCCTCAAAGTCTGTGGATTCGAAAAATGCCTCCAGTGCCTGAGGAACGGTGTCCTGACAGGTTTCGTTGAATTCATACGTGTCCCGGATATCGTCCAGCTTAAAATCAATCTTATAATAATGTTTGTTGATGTAGTCCTGAATATCGAGAATGCTGCTTCCGGTACGGGCCATATAAACGGCAACTGCAGTGGCTTCGGCACCCTTTATACCTTCAGGATGGTTATGAGTTACTTCGGTTACCGCTTTGGAAAGCTCAATGGCCTCTTCCAGTGATCGGGCTGCAAATCCGCATGCACTTACACGCATGGCAGCACCGTTTC